>NZ_LOHX01000092.1 GCF_001559775.1 Streptobacillus felis
CGTGGAAGTAATGAAAATAACAATAGATTTATTAGGAGATTTTTCCCTAAGGGATCTTCATTTAATAATTTGAGTAATAAAGAGATAGAATATATACAAGACTTTATGAATAATTATCCAAGAAAAATTTTTAATGGTAAAACATCAAAAAATATTTATTTTGAAAATAAAAATGCAGCATAAATTCAATTATACTGCACTATAAAATTTTTATTATTTAATTTTGGACATTTCTAATTTCTACTTACATAAAAAAAGAATCAGGGACTAATCCCTGATTCTATATAATTAAAACCTTATTTAGCTTTGTCTACAATGTAGTGTAAAGTTCTGATTAATTGTGCAGTATATGACATTTCGTTATCGTACCAAGATACTGTTTTAACGATTTGTTTGTCTCCAACTGTAACAACTTTAGTTTGAGTTGCATCAAATAATGATCCATATTTGATTCCTATAATATCAGATGATACTAATTCTTCTTCAGTATATCCAAATGATTCGTTAGCTGCTTCTTTCATAGCTGCATTGATTTCATCTGCAGTAACTGTTTTTTCTAAAACAGAAACTAATTCAGTTAATGATCCTGTAGGAACTGGAACTCTTTGTGCTCCACCATCTAATTTACCAGCAAGTTCAGGTATAACTAATCCTATAGCTTTTGCTGCTCCTGTTGAGTTAGGAACTATATTTTCAGCTGCTGCTCTAGCTCTTCTTAAGTCACCTTTTCTATGTGGTGCATCTAAAGTATTTTGGTCTCCTGTGTAAGCATGTATAGTTGTCATTGTTCCAGCTAATATTCCAAATTTGTCGTTTAATACTTTAGCCATAGGTGCTAAACAGTTAGTTGTACAAGATGCTGCAGAAACAACAGTTTCTGATCCATCTAAGATATCATGGTTAACATTGAATACAACTGTTTTTAAGTCACCTTGACCAGGTGCTGAGATAACTACTTTTTTAGCTCCAGCTTCTATATGAGCTTCAGCTTTTTCTTTTTTAGTGAAGAAACCAGTACATTCTAATACTACGTCTACACCTAATTCTCCCCAAGGTAAGTTTTTAGGGTCTGCATCAGCAAAAGATTTAATTTCTTTTCCATTTACTACGAAAGCTCCTTCTTTTACTTCTACTGTTCCATCAAATCTTCCTTGAGCTGAATCATATTTAAATAAGTGTGCTAAAGTTTTAGCATCTGATAAATCATTTACAGCTACTACATCAAATTGAGGATCATTAATCATTAATCTTAATGCTAATCTTCCTATTCTTCCAAATCCGTTTATTGCTACTTTTACTGCCATGTAAAGTACCTCCTAAATAATTTTAATTTACAAACAAATTATATCACATTATTTTTTTCAATGCAAGATTGCTAAAAAAATATAGTGAAAAGTTAAAATAATTATTATTGACTTTAAATAAAAAAAAGGGTATAATTTCTTAGATTAAATAATATTTAGGAGGTAGTGAAATGAAAAAATTATTATTAACTGTTGCAGTTTTAGCAGGATTAACATCTTTTTCAGCTAAAATAAGTGGACCTAAACATGGTTTAGAAGCAGGTGCTGGAGTAGATATAGTTAATCCAACTTTACATGTAACTTATTACCCAGAATGGAAAGCTGACATAAACAAGAATTTTGATATTACTTTCGGACCAAAAATATCTGCTATTGGAGAAGTTTTAGTAGGTGCTGGAGGAGCCCCTAAAGGTGGTGCATTTCTTGTTACTGCTGGTATAGGTGCTGATTTTAATGTTGCTTTACCAAATACAACAAATAAATTTTATGTTGGGTTAGAAACTGGAGGGGGATTAGGATACATTAAAGCGACTAAAACTGAAAAAACTGAAAATAGTGAAACAACAACAACAGTTCATGGAGTTACATATATTCCAATAGGAAAAATTGCTCTTGGTGGAAAATTTAGCAATGGATTTAAAGTTGCAGGATATACTGGATATGGAAAAGGTATAGTAGGATTAGAAGTAGGATATACATTCTAATTTTTAGGTGGATATTAATATGAAAAAATTATTTTTAGGTGCATTAGTTGCTATAGCTTTAACTAGTTGTTCAACTGTAGTTAATGGAAAAGGGCAAAATTACAAAATTAAGTCAAATAATAACATTCAAGTAGTTAATAAGTATGGAAAAGTTATTAAAGAAGGAAAAGGAGAATTAGATGTTTATCTTGAAAAAGGTGATGGATTCTTCTCAGGGGCAAGTTACACTGTAAGATCAGGTAAAAAAGAATATCAAATACAACCTAAAGTAAATGTTGGTGCTTTCGTTGTAGGAAATTTCTTTGTTCCTGGATTATGGGGATGGATAGTTGATGGTGCAACTGGAGCAATGTATGACTTATATGTAGATGGAGAATATAAAGAAGTAATAGAATTTTAATTGATTAATCACATATCTTAGAAGGATATGTGATTTTTCTTTAATGAGTTTTTGTGTGTTTGACTTTTTACTTTTAATATTGTATACTTTGGCAAGAGGTAGATATTACCTCAATAAGGAGGATATTATGAAGAAAATTTTATTAGGATTTGTTTTATTTGCTGGATTAACATCTTTTTCAGCAACAGTTACAGGACCTAGATACAGAGTAGAAGGTTCAGCAGCATATAACGGGGAATTTAAAAAAGATGGAGGACATGGAGCAAATTTTTCATTAGGGGTTATGCCTGAATGGAAATATGATGTTTCTAAAGATTTAGATTTAACATTTGGACCTAAAATTTCTGTTTCAGGTGGGTTTGCAAAAACAGAAGACAAAATGGTAGGCCAAGGATCAGTAAATTTAGCATTAGCAGGAGAAGTAAACTATGCTGTAGCAAAAGAAGTTAAAGTTTATGGTGGAACAGAATTAGGAATGGGATTATTAATCAAACCTAATAAAGAAGAAAGTAATGAAGAGAAAAAAGCGGGAGTAAACTTTGGATATCTTGCAAAAGCTTCTATTGGGCTTAAATTACAAGATAAATACAATGTAGCTGTATTCGGTGGGTATGGAACTAAAGGAATAGTTGGAATAGAAGCTGGTTATACATTTTAATTAAACATTTGTGGGTGCTAGATTATAGCACCCATTTTTCTATTTGATTAGTATAATTTAATATGGTATAATTTAAAAAACTTTATATAGGGGAAATTATGTCATATTCTTCAAAATTAAAAGATGAAATTTTAGATAAAAACAATATAGATAGAAACGATGTTATTGCAGAGCTTTTTGGACTATTTATTTCAAAAAACTGCATAAAAAATAGTGGTATAGAATTTAGTACAGAAAATTTAAAACTTGCACAAAGGGTATATAGCAATATACTTAAAGTTACGGAGCTTGTACCTCAGCTTAGATATATAACGGCTAAAAGATTTTCTAAACCAAGAGTATATACTATTAGTATTACAAATATTATAGATATAGAAGAAAATTATGGAAAATTTTTAAAAGAACTTTTTTCTTTCAAGAAATTTTCTGAAAACAAGAATTTATCAGGTATACTTAGAGGATATTTTTTAAATTCAGGATATATAAAAGATCCAAGTAAAGGATATACCTTAGATTTTTTTATAGATACAGAAGATGCTTCAACCTTTCTATATATGTTACTTAAGCATATAAATAAAAAGGTGTTTCAGACTGAAAAAAAGAATAAAAATATAGTATACATAAGGAATTCTGAGGATATTTTAGATATTATTCATATGATGGGTGGATTACAGGTTTTCTTTGAATATGAAGATGTAACTGTTCAAAAAGAATTGAATAATAAGATAAATAGAAATATGAATTATGAACTTGCTAATGAAACTAAGAAAATGTCTGCATCAATAAAGCAAATAGATATGATAGAATATATAGATGAGAAGATAGGACTTGATAATTTAACTAAGGCCTTATCTGAATTGGCTAAGCTTAGACTAAAATATGATGAAGATTCTTTTCAGGAATTAGCAGATAAGTTAAAAATATCCAAATCAGGTGTAAGAAACAGATTTAGAAGATTAGAAGAAATATATTTAGAATTAAAAGGATAAATTATGAGAAAATTATGTGAGTATAAGGATTTTGAAAGCTTTTTAGATGAATTTAAAAACTATAATGAAAAACCTAAATATTTTAAAATAAATATGGAAGGAAATATTACTACTAAAGAACCTTCATATATTTTAGAATATGGATATATGTATTTAGTTAAAGAATTTAAGGATGTAGAGAAAGTGTTTGAGGATAAAGATATTTTCTTAAAGAAAGAAAAAAAAGTATCTAGACATTCAAATGTTGAAATACCTAAATTAAAAGAAAGTTTTTTTAGGGCAATATTTAATAGAGATGAGGTTCATAGTTTAAGTCTTGCCAATGAACTAATTAGAAGAGATACATCCTCGTTTTTTGATATAATATATTTAAATTCTAAATTATCAGATGATGAAAATAGATTAATTAAAGCATATCTTTTTGAAAAAATATATTTAGAAATTGGATTAACTATTCCTTTATTAAGAAATTTAATAGGATATTTTTGTAAATCAAAAGAAGGATATGGTAATAAGAAAAAAGTAGATGAACTTTACTCATATATTTATAGGGTTAAGTTTAATGAAGAAATAAAGGTTAATGTTAAAAAAATGAGTGAAAATAAAAAAATTATACTAAAATTCTTGGAGGAAAAATAATGTTAGAAATGAAGTTTATTAGAGAAAATGTAGAACTTGTAAAACAAGGCTTAAAAAATAGAAATAGTGAATACAATTTAGATGAATTATTAGAATTAGATGTTAAAAGAAGAGAATTACTAACAGAAGTAGAAACTCTTAAAAAAGAAAGAAATGATGTATCAGCAATTATAGGGAAAAATGCAAGAGAAGGTATAGATTCTACGGAATTAAAAGAAAATATGGCTAAAGTTTCTGCAAGAATTAAAGAATTAGATGCTGAAGTTTTAGAAATAGATGAAAAACAAAAGATGATGCTTTTAACTATACCTAATGTTCCTCATAGTTCAGTACCTGTAGGTGCAAGTGAAGATGATAATGTTGAGGTTAGAAAATGGGGAACTCCAACTGAGTTTAACTTTGAAGTTAAATCACATGATGAGTTAGGAACTAATTTAGATATACTTGACTTTGAAAGAGGAACTAAACTTTCAGGATCTAGATTCACTGTATATAAAGGGATGGGAGCAAGACTTGAAAGAGCCTTAATTAATTTCATGTTAGATACTCATACTGAAGAGCATGGATTTACAGAAATACTAACTCCACAACTTGCTAAGAAAGAAATAATGGTGGGCACAGGACAATTACCTAAATTTGAAGAAGATATGTATAAAATTTCAGGAGAAGATTTATACTTAATACCTACTGCAGAAGTTACATTAACAAATATGTTTTCAGGGGAAATATTAAAAGAAGAAGAATTACCTAAACATTTATGTGGATTTACAGCTTGTTTTAGACAAGAAGCAGGTAGTGGAGGAAGAGACTTAAAAGGTTTAATTAGACAACATCAATTTAATAAAGTAGAGATGGTAAAAATAGTTCATCCAGACAAATCATATGAAGAATTAGAACATATGACAAATTGTGCAGAGAAAATATTACAAAAATTAAATCTTCCATACAGAGTACTTTCATTATGTACAGGAGATATGGGATTTTCTGCATCTAAAACATATGATTTAGAAGTTTGGGTTCCATCACAAAATAAATATAGAGAAATTTCTAGTTGTTCAAATACAGAAGATTTCCAAGCAAGACGTGCTATGATTAAATTCAGAGCAGAAGATAAAAAAAGCTATTTCGTACACACATTAAATGGTTCAGGACTGGCTGTAGGAAGAACATTACTTGCAATAATTGAAAATTATCAACAAGAAGATGGAAGTATTAAAATTCCTGAAGCTCTAGTTCCGTACATGGGTGGTAAAACAGAAATAAGATAAGAGGCAATATGAAGAAAATAATTATGGGCTTAATCCTTCTAACATTTTTAGGAGGATTAGCCTGGTATTTAGAACTTTCAGGACATCTATACCACAATCATATATTATCACAAAAATACGATATACACGGTATAGACATTTCTCATCATCAAGTAAGGCTTAATTGGTCACAAATTGATAAGAGATATAAGTTTGTATTTATGAAGGCAACTGAAGGAAAAGATCATCTAGATAGAGACTTTTTCTATAATTGGAATAGAGCACAACTTACTGGATTTAGAGTAGGGGCCTATCATTTTTTCTCCATGTTATCAACTGGAGAAGAACAGGCTAAATTCTATATCTCTAAGGTTCCAATAGTAGATAGTGCATTTCCACCTATAGTTGATTTAGAAATACCAACTAAATATCCCAAAGAAGTTGTTAATAAAGAACTGAAAGATTTGATAGATATTTTAGAGATGCATTATAAAAAAAGGGTAATAATTTATGTAACTAGACATACATATGGTGCATATATAGAAAATGAATTTCTAAATAATCCTATATGGATAAGAAATATAAAATGGTACCCAAGTCAAGAAAGATGGGATTTTTGGCAATACTCAAATAGAGGGAGAGTTAAGGGTATATCTGGATTTACAGATAGAAATGCCTTTAGAGGTGAAGATATAGATAACTTTATAAACAATAATAGAATAAAATAGTTCCATGATATTTCATCGAACTATTTTTCACGTAAGGGGAAAGAATGAATTTAGTACAGTTTAATAATGTATACAAGCAATTTAATGGAGAATATATATTAAGAGATATTAACTTTAGTGTAAATAATACAGATAAAATAGGGTTAATAGGATTAAATGGAGTTGGAAAATCTTCATTAATAAAAATACTTTTAGGTATAGAAAACCATGATGGTATAGAAAATAACATAAATCAAAAAGGTAATGTTTTCCTTAATCCCAACATTAAGGTTGGATATCTTTCTCAAAATCATACGTTTTATTCAGAAAAAAATAGTGTTTATGAAGAACTTTTAGAAGTTTTTTCAAAGCAAAAACAGTTATTATCAGAAATAAATAGAATTAATACTCTAATGGCAGTATCTGAAGATATAGAGAAATTACTTAAAGAATATGAAAGATTACAAAATGAATATGAAGCAATAGGCGGTTATGAAGTAGAATTTAAAATTAAACAGGTTATGCAAGGATTGGAGTTAAACAATTTTAAAGATGCTATAATCTCTACTCTTTCAGGTGGGGAAAAAACAAGAATTACGCTAGCAAAGCTACTATTAGAAGAACCTGATTTACTAATTTTAGATGAGCCTACTAACCACTTAGATATAGTTTCTATAGAATGGCTTGAAGAATATTTAAAAAAATATACTAAGGCATTTATACTAATATCTCATGATAGAATATTTTTAGATGTAGTATGTAATAAAATTATGGAAATAGAAAATAGAAAACTTTATGAATATGATGGTAATTTTTCTGATTTTGTAATACAAAAAGAACTATATATTAAAGGTGAAATAAAGAGATTTGAAAAAGAAAGTGAAAAAATTAGAAAAATAGAAGAATACATACAAAGATACAAGGCAGGAATTAAGTCAAAACAAGCAAGGGGAAGACAAACTATCCTTGATAGAATGGAAAGAATGGATAATCCTGTATTTAATCCAGGAAGAATGAAGCTTAAATTTGATATGAAGACTGCATCAGCAGACAGAGTATTAAATGTACATAATATATCTAAAAGTTTTGATGGTAAAAAGGTTTTAAATAATGTAAGTTTTGAATTGTTTAAAGGAGATAAGGTAGGAATTATAGGTAAAAATGGCATAGGAAAGTCTACTTTATTAAAAATACTCGTAGGTAAATTAAAGCAAGATGGTGGAGAATATAAGGTGGGTGAAAGGGTTAAAATAGGTTATTATGACCAAAATCACCAACATCTTTTTGATGATAATAACATATTACAAGAAATTAATAATTCTCTTTCATATACAGAAGAATATTTAAGAAGTAAAGCAGCTGCTTTTCTTTTTTCAGGAGATGAGGTATTAAAGCAAATATCATCACTTTCAGGTGGAGAGAAAGTAAGAGTATCTTTATTAAAGCTTATAGAGGAACAAGCTAACTTATTAATTTTAGATGAGCCGACTAACCATTTGGATATATATTCTATAGAAGTACTAGAAAATGCATTAATAGATTATGAAGGAACTATGTTATTAATATCTCACAATAGACACTTTTTAGATTCTGTATGTAATAAAATATATTATTTATCAGAAGAGGGGCTTGAAGAGTTTAAGGGAAATTATGAAGAATATAGAGAGAATATTAGAAGTAAAAAAGAGGTTGGAGATAAAAGTGAGGAAAAATTAAGTTACGAAGAAAGAAAAGCTAAGCAAAAAGCAGAAATAAAAAGAAAAAAAGACTTAGAAAAAGTGGAAAAAGACTTAGAAGAAATATCTATAAAATTAAAAAAATTAGATGAAGAAATGTCTAAAGCAGGATACAAAAATGATCTGGGTAAAATGATGGATATACAAAAAGAAATAGAGGAAACAAAAATTAAGGAAGACGAATTAATATTATTATGGAGTGAATTAGAGTAGTTTTAGTAAATTTTTTTTGGTATAATTAAATTAAGAACAAAAGAAAGGAATTTTTTTTGATATATATGAGTAAATTAAGTACACTTGAAGAAATAATAGGAAAAAAAATACCAACTTTAAATGAAGAATTTAAAGTGACTATGAATTCTAAAGAAACTTCAGAAAATACATTATTCTTTGCGATAAATAAGGGTAATGATTATGCAAAAGAAGCTGAAAATTTAGGAGCTTTCGTAATATTTGATAAAGAAGGCTTGGATATAGAAAATGGGTATTATGTAAAAGATACAGTAAAATTCATGCAAGAATATGCTAAAAAATACAGAGAAAACAATGGATTTATAGTTATAGGTATAACAGGATCTAATGGTAAAACAACAGTTAAGGACATACTTTATTCTGTCTTAAAAGAAAAGGGAGAGAAAGTATATAAGACGCAAGGGAATTATAACAATCATATAGGGCTTCCTTTTACTATACTTTCAGCAAGAGATGAAGATAAATATCTATTACTAGAAATGGGAATGTCAGACTTAGGTGAGATTGACTTGTTAGGATATATAGCTAAACCTGATTATTCTATAATAACAAATATAGGACAATCTCATTTAGAATATTTAAAGACTATGGAAAATGTTTTTAAAGCTAAAACAGAAATTATTCCACACACAAAGAAAAAAGTTGTGGTTAGTGGAAATGATAAATATCTTTCAACATTAGAGGATGCAATAAAGGTGGAGGTTAAAAATATTAAGACTAATTTATTAGGTGAACATAATTTACTTAATGTATCTTTGGTTGATTCATTATTAAAATATATAGGATATACAGACTTAAATTATGAGAATATTAGTTTAACTGGAGGAAGATTCCAAATTATTAAAGGGAAATACATATATATAAATGATGCATATAATGCATCACCTCTATCTATGAAAGCTTCATTAGAGACTTTTTCAAAAATATATGATGAAAATTGTAAAGTAGCTGTTTTAGGAGATATGTTAGAGCTAGGAAATGAAGAGAATAAATATCATGAAGATTTATGTTTTGTACTTAAAGAAACTAAAATTGATTTCCTTTACTTATATGGACAAAGAATGAAATATTTATATAATAAATTATTAGAATTAAAGGAAATTAAATTCAAATTTAAACATTTTGATATTAAAGATGAGATAAAAATAGAGATAGATAATATAACAGATGATAGAGAAAAAGTTATACTTTTAAAAGGATCAAGATCTATGAAAATGGAAGAAATAATGGAGGTAAATAACTAATGTTTTACTATATTCAAAGTCTATTAATAGACAAATATACATATTTAAGGGTATTTAAATCTATTTCAATAAGAATGGGAATTGCCTTTGGAGTTGCTTTATGCTTCATGATATTATTCGGTAATCCCTTTATTAAGTGGTTAAAGTATAAGAAATTTGGAGATACTATTAGAGAAGATGGGCCAGAAACACATTATTCTAAGCAAGGTACTCCTACTATGGGTGGTTTACTAATTATAGGGTCTATACTTTTTTCTACTTTAATTGCAGGTAATTTTACTAATAAATTTACAGTTTTCTTATTCTTTATGACCATAGTTTTTTCAACTATAGGTTTTTATGATGATTATTTAAAATTAACTAAGAGTAAAAAAGGTTTATCAAGTAAGAAAAAACTGTTATTTCAAACAATAATGACTTTAATAGTATTTGCCTTTGTATATAAGATGGGACTGGTTAATAAGACAATAGATTTTTCTATAATTAATCCACTATTTAAAAAATCATATATGTACATAGGGCCTATAGCTTTTTTCCTATTTATGTTCTTTGTCATAGTTGGAACTTCAAATGCAGTAAACTTAACAGATGGATTAGATGGTTTAGTAAGCAGTCAAATAGTTATAGTTTCTTCTGTTTTAATGCTTATAGCATATGCTGTAGGACACTATAATTGGGCAGAGTATATTAACATATATTATGTTACAGGCGCAGGAGAAATTGCGGTTTTTCTAGCTTCAATTGTTGGAGGATGTTTAGGTTTCATGTGGTTTAACTTTTTCCCAGCACAAGTATTTATGGGAGATGTTGGGTCACTGACTATAGGTGGACTTTTAGGAACTATATTCATACTTTTAAAACAAGAATTACTTTTACCTATAATGGGTATAATATTCTTCGTTGAAGCACTTTCTGTAATGATACAAGTAATTTCATATAAGAAATTTAAAAGAAGAGTATTTAAAATGGCCCCTATACATCATCATTTTGAGAAATTAGGTATGCCAGAAACAAAAGTTACCATAAGATTTTTAATAATTACAATAATAGCATGTTTATTTGCTTTAATGATACTTAAATTAAGATAGGAGAAATAATATGATTATCGTATTTGGTGCAGGTATTAGTGGTATAGGTGCAAAAAACCTATTAGAATCAAAAGGAAAAGAAGTAATATTAGTTGATGATAAAGTTGGAGAAATTAACACAGAAAAAGCTTTAGATATATTAGAGACTAAGGATGTTGAATATATAGTAAAATCTCCTGGTATATCTTTTGAAAATTCATTTGTAAAAAAAGCAATTGAAAAAGGTATAGCTATTTATTCTGAAATAGATATAGCATATGAATATATGAATAAAGATATACAAATTATTGCTTTTACAGGAACTAATGGTAAAACAACTACTTGTACTAAAACTTATGAAATGTTAAAAAAAGCTGGTTTTAATGTAGAACTTGGTGGTAATGTGGGTAGATCATTTGCTGAGATAGTAAAAGAAAACAAGGAACTTGATTATATAGTATTAGAATTAAGTAGCTATCAGCTAGAAAACCATCCTAAGGTAAAACCATATGTTTCAGGTATAATTAATTTAACTCCAGATCATTTAGGTAGATATAAAGATGTTGAAGAGTACTATATGACTAAATTTAATATATTCTTAAATCAAGGGAAAAGAGATAAAATGATAGTAAACGTAGATGATAGCACTTTCTTAAATCTATATAAAAAAGCTAAGGAATTAGAAAATTATAAAAACCCGAAGAGAATATATATAAGTAAAAATACTAAAGGTAGTATTTTTGTTTCTAATGGTTCTATATATATAATGAAAGATATATATGAAATGTATAATTCAAAATTTAATTTAATACAAAGTGCAGATAAATTAATTGATGTTAAAGATTTAGCTTTAAAAGGAGAACATAATTTAGAAAATATGCTATTTTTAATAGCGACTGCAAAAATTTGTGGTATTCCTAATAAGGTAATTAGAAACTATTTAAAAGAGACTAAAAGTATAGAACATAGAATGGAAGATTTTTATAAAAAATCAAATACTATATTCATAAATGATTCAAAAGGTACTAATGTTGCTTCAACTAATAAAGCTATAAATTCATATGAAAATGATATTATCCTAATATGTGGAGGAGAAGATAAAAAAGTACCACTAGATGAATTAGGTATAGAAATAGGAAGAAATGTTAAGTTTACATATATTTATGGTGAAAATAGATATTTAATAGAGAAAGAATTGAAAAAAGTTGGATATAATAAATATGCTATATTTGAGACTGTAGATGAATGTATTAAGCATATTAAAGAAAATGTCAACTTTGAAGAATATAATACTATACTTTATTCTCCTGCTACAGCAAGTTTTGATCAATTCAAAAACTTTGAAGAAAGAGGAAGATATTTCAAAAATAGAGTAATAGAGATTTTAGGAGAAAATAATGCGTGATTTTTTTAATACAAAAAGTAAAAAACAGTTAATTACAACTATAGTTACATTAGTTATCATATTAACTGTAATAGGTATATTTAATTTGATGAGTTTGAGTTCACCAGAAAGTTTGCATAATACTTTAGGAATTAGCCATGTTTCAATTATTAGAAAACATTTAGCTTTTCTAGCGTTATCTATTATTGCTTGTGTAACTATTTCTACTTTTTTAAATACTAACTTAATCAATAAGTATACTTTGTACTTAATGATATTTACTATTCTTGGTTTACTATATACAACTTTTTTTGGGAAAAATGTTAATGGTGCTAGAAGATGGATAGCTATAGGTCCGCTTACTATACAATTTTCTGAATTTGCTAAATTGTTCTTAGTATTAATACTAGCATACATGATAGAAAGAGCATATTATATAAGAAAAGAAAGATTAAATATTTACTTATTTGCAGGAGTTTATACTTTAACTTGTGCAGTAATAATACTTGCATCTAGATCATTTTCTGCAACAGTGCAATTTATGTTAATATTTTTTTGTATGTATTGGTTTAGTAGTGTAATTTCATATAAAAAAATACTTTGGAGTGCTTTTGGTATTTCTATTTTAGGTTTTTTAGCAATATTTGCAAAGAGTTATAGGGCATCAAGATTAAATTTTAGTAATGATCATGTAATATATGCAGTAAAGTCTATTAGTAATGGTGGATTATTTGGTTCTGGTTATGGTAATGGTATAGCTAGAAACTTCTATCTACCTGAAGTACAAACAGACTATATTTTTGCAGGTTTTGTGGATGAGTGGGGATTTATAGGAGCAATAGTATTAATAATAATATTCTTTTTACTTATTTATTTCATATTCTATAGCTCAAAATTTGCAAAATCAGTATATGATAAAATGATAATTTATGGTGTGGGATTTTTAATTTCAAATCAAGTTATATTGCATTTAGGGATTAATGTTAACTTATTACCATCTACAGGTGTAACTCTCCCTTTCATAAGTAGTGGAGGTTCATCTTTATTAACTGTATTTATGGGACTAGGATTAGTACTAAGAATACTTATGGAAATGAATGAAAATTTAGAAGAAGGTGTAATATATGAGTAAAATATTAATAACTACAGGTGGAACTGGTGGACACATATATCCAGCTTTAGCTTTAGCAGAAAAACTTAAAGAAAATGGACATGAATTAGTATTCATGGGTACTAGCCATAGAATGGAAAAAGAAATAGTCCCAAGTAGAGGATATAAATTCTATGGTTTAGATATAGTTCCTCTAAGAAGTATTAAGGGGATATTTAAACTTTTTAAAGGTATTTATGATGCAAGAGATATATTGAAAAAAGAAAAAGTTGATTATGTTATAGGTTTTGGAAACTATATTTCATTACCTGCTTTACTTGCTGCCAAAACTTTAAAACTTGATATATTTTTACAAGAACAAAATGTTACTATGGGTCAGGCAAATCGTTGGATGTATCCATATGCCAAAAAAGTTTTTATTGCTTTTTCAGAAACTTTAAAGGATGTTAAAGAAGGATATAAGGATAGATTTGTAGTTACAGGAAACCCTATAAGACCTGAATTTTTTAATACTTCAAAGGATGGAAGTAGAGAAAAATTAGGTATTGCTAAGGATGCAAAAATAATTACAGTAATGGGAGGATCATTAGGAGCAAAAAATATTAATGATGCTTTAGTAAATAAATTTGAAGATATAAAGAATAGTGGTGTAACACTTTATTGGGCAACAGGAAAAGAGCTATATAAAGAAATTACAGAAAAAGTAGAAGAAAATGAGGATACTATAGTAGTTCCATATTTTGAAGAATCATATAATATTATGGCTGCATCAGATATACTATTATGTCGTGCGGGAGCTTCAACTATATCAGAATTAATAGAACTAGGGAAACCTTCAATATTAATTCCATATAATTTTGTAGGTCAAAAGGAAAATGCGGAAATACTTGAAGCAATAAATTCATCAAAAATATATTCTAATGAAGAAGTGGAAATAGCTATAGATGAAGCAATAAGACTTGTAAATGATGAGGACAAGCTTAAATTTATGAAGGAAAATATTTCTAAAATTAATCCAGGTAATGCTGTAGAAAATATTATGAAATATTTTGAGGTTTAATATGAAAAAAATATTGGTTACAGGATTTGAACCCTTTGGTGGAGATGAAACTAATGTTTCTGAACAGGTACTAAATTCTTTACCTGAAATTATTGGTAATTTGAAAGTTGAAAAACTTTTAATACCAGTAGTTAGAAATAAGAGCTTAAGAAAAATAGAGGAAAAGGTATTAGAAATAAATCCGAGTTTTATTCTGTCTTTAGGTCAAGCAGGTGGAAGTAAAACTATATCTATTGAAAGAATAGGTATTAATATAGATGATTTTAGAATAAAAGATAATGATGGGAATCAGCCTATAGATGAACTAATATTTGAAGATGGAGAAAATGCATATTTTTCAAATCTTCCTATAAAAACTATGTATAATGAAATAGAAAAAGAAGGAATAGATGTTAAAATTTCTAATACAGCAGGAACTTATGTATGTAATCATGTGCTATATGGAGTAAGATACATGGTAGAAAAAAATAAATGGAATATTAAATCTGGATTTATACACCTGCCTTATACAAAGGAACAGGTTGAAGGTAAAGAAAATATGCCTTTTATGATGTTTAATCAAACTTTAAAAGCAATAATTAAAGCCATAGAGACACTTTCAGTAGAAAAAGTAGAAAAGAAAATTGTAGGTGGTGAAATATATTAATAAAATTGGATGTTAAATATTAAGTGTTTAACATCTTTTTATATATTAATAAAAAATTGAAAGTAATACTACATATGTTATCTTTAGTAATATCTTGATTTTTTCAAAGAAATTTAATAGAATTTAAGTGTATGAAATAATATTATTCTAGGAGGAAAAGAAATGAAGTATAATTACAAAGACTTAGGTTTAGTAAATACTAAAGAAATGTTTGCAAAAGCAAATAGAGAAGGTTATTCAGTACCTGCATTTAATTTTAACAATTTAGAACAATTACAAGGTATTATTGAAGCTTGTGTTGAAATGGGATCACCTGTAATCTTACAAGTATCTACAGGAGCAAGAAAATACATAGGAAAAGAAATGTTACCATTTATGGCAAAAGCAGCTACAGAATATGTTAAAGCTTCAGGTTCAGATATACCAGTAGCACTACACTTAGATCATGGACCAAGCTATGATGTATGTAGAGACTGTATAGAATATGGATTTTCATCAGTAATGATAGATGCATCTCATCATTCATTTGACGAAAACGTTGAAATTTCTAAATCAGTTGCTGATTTCGCTCATACACATGATGTAACAGTAGAAGCTGAATTAGGAGTACTTGCAGGAGTAGAAGATGATGTAGTTGCAGAACACAGCATTTATACACAACCTGATGAAGTACAAGAATTTGTTGAAAGAACAGGAGTAGATTCATTAGCAATAGCTATAGGAACTTCTCATGGAGCTCACAAATTTAAACCAGGAGACAATCCTAAAATTCGTTTAGATATCTTAAAAGAAATCGAAGAAAGAATACCTGGATTCCCTATAGTATTACACGGTTCATCTTCAGTACCTAAACAATTTGTTGATATGATAGTGCAATATGGTGGAACTATGAAAGATGCAATAGGTATACCTGATGAGCAATTATTATTAGCTTCTAAATCTGCAGTAGCTAAAATAAATGTTGATACTGATGGTAGATTAGCATTCACAGCTGGAATCAGAGAAGTATTAGCAACTAAACCAGGAGAATTTGACCCTAGAAAATATGCTGGAAAAGCAAAAGACTATATGAAAGAATATTACAAATCTAAAATAGTAGATGTATTTGGATCACAAGATGCATATAAAAGAGGAATAGAAGTTAAATAGTAAGCATAAAAAAGCCTTGTTTCTAAATCTATGAAATGAGGCTTTTACACATATAATGAGGAGGAAGTAATGTTTGGAAGAATGACAGATGCTGAAGTAGCTAAAATAATTTTAAGAGGGTTAGGGAATAAAGAAAATATAGATTCATTAGAAAGCTGCTTCACTAGATTAAGAGTGGGAGTTAAAAACTTAGATAAAGTTAACAATGAAGTATTAAAAGAAGCTGGAGCATTAGATATAGTAGTAGTTGATGAAAATAATGTACAAGTAGTAATGGGAACTAAAGCACCAAAAATTTTAGAAGTATTAAATAGTGGAGATAAAAGTCAAACTTTATCAACTAAAGAAGAAAAAATCATAGAAGCTTTAGGTAAAAAAGAAAACATAGATTCATTAGAAAGCTGCTTTACTAGATTAAGAGTAGGGGTTAAAAACTTAGATAAAGTAAACAACAATGCATTAAAAGAATTAGGAGCTTTAGATGTAGTTGTAGTTGATGAAAATAATGTACAAGTAGTAATGGGAACTAAAGCACCAAAAATTTTAGATGAACTTAAAAAATTAATATAGGTGGTTATATGAAATATTATGTTGGAGTAGATTTAGGTGGAACAAATACTAAAATAGGACTTTTAGATTCAGAATACAACATTTTAATAGAAGAAAGTATTAAAACAGAATCTAAAAAAGGGCCTGAAGATACTTTTGGTAGAATCTGGTTAAAAATACAAGAATTATTTACAAGAATTTCAGTAGATATATCTAAACTTGAGGGTATAGGACTTGGTATACCTGGTCCAGTAGTTAATAAATCGATAGTTAAAATTGCAGCAAATTTTTCATGGGGAAATGATTTTAATGCAAAAGAAGTATTTGAAAAAATTTCTGGGAAAACAGTAATAGTTGAAAATGATGTTAGAGCTATTGCTTTAGGTGAAAATTTATTTGGTGCAAGTAAAGGATATAGAAATAGTATTATCATGCCGATAGGAACAGGTATAGCTGCAGGTATGATAATAAATGGAGAGTTAATTTCTGGTAATGATGGTGCTGCTGGAGAAATAGGACATATTTCTGTTGATTTAGAAGGAGATAAATGTGGTTGTGGACTTACTGGATGTTTAGAAAGATTTACGTCTGCACCAGGAATAGTAAGAGAAGGTGTTAAAGTATTACAAAAAGAAAAAAGAGGAATACTTTATGAAACATTTAAAGATTGTTTAGATAAATTAGAAGCCCATCATATATTTATAGAAGCTAGAAAAGGTGATGAAGTTGCTGAAATTATCGTTGATAATTTTTGTAATAAGCTTGCCTATGGTATGGGAGTATTAATTAATTTAATTAATCCAGAAATAATAGTTGTTGCAGGTGGACTTGCAAAATCAGCAGATTTAATTATAGCTGGAGCTAAAAAACACTTACCTAAATATGCTTTAAACATGAGTATAAATATACCTATAGTAGAAAGTCAATTATTAGATTCAGCAGGAGTAAAAGGTGCTGCATCGTTAATTATAAACAAAAAATAAGGATATTCATATAAAGTTGGTATATAATATGAATATATTTTTAGAAAAAAGAGGAGATTAAAATGAAAAAAACAATTATAGCATTAAGCATTTTATTATCTGCATTCTCATTTAGTGCAGAACCAAAATACAAATTAGCAGATATAGAGCAAGCTGCGGTACAAGCAGAAATGGCAAGAGTTGCAGAACAAGGAACATTAAACTTTATATTCGCAGACTACAATAACTATGTAGCAGGTTTAGCTAAAAAGGAAAAAGAAAAAAATGCTAAATATGATGAAACTAAATTTGAAAACAAAAAAGCTTTATATATTTCAGGATTAAAATATATTTTCGGACAATTAGGATATGAAGCTTCATTTGATATTAAAGAAGTTGGAAAAGATAAGGCAGAATTTAAATATTATGTAGATAAAACTATAGAAGGAAAAGATTCATATTACTTAGATAAAGCTGTAATAGAAATCTTAAATAATCTATATCAAAAACCAACTGAAGTTAACTTTAAACTTTATTCAGATGCTAAATTAACTAAAGAAAAAAAATAAGGTAATATTATGAAAAAGATAATTATATCTATTTTAACTTTATTAACTATAAACTCATTTTCTATGATTAGTAAGGATGAAGGTTATTCTGAATTAAAAGGTATAAAAAAAGAGTTAGTTACTAGATATAAAAAGGAAATGAATATAGATTTTAGTGATTTAAGTAAAAATACAGTAAATGAGCAAAGAATATTTAATGAAACACTTTATTTAAAGTTTTTATCTAAATATGTTTTTGATATTACTGATGTTAAAATGTATTCTTCTCCTTCAGTTAATAATATCGTTATTTTTGCTGATAAACCTATAGATAAAAATGATTTTAAGAGTTTGTACGCTATAATAGCTAAGGAAGAAAATAGCAAAAAATTAAAATTACTACAGGTACCTAGTGCTAATAGTAAAAATGATTTAGATAAAATAATACAAGAGAGATCTTCGGAAAGGGATTAAATATGACTAAGTATATATTTGTTACAGGTGGAGTAGTTTCATCTCTAGGTAAAGGAATTACTGCAGCCTCTCTAGGTAGATTATTAAAAGAAAGAGGATATAAAGTAACTATTCAAAAATTTGATCCTTATCTTAATGTTGATCCAGGTACTATGAGCCCGTATCAACATGGTGAAGTTTTTGTTACAGCTGATGGAGCTGAAACAGACTTAGATTTAGGACATTATGAAAGATTCATAAATGAAGAACTTACAAAATATAATAATGTGACTAGTGGAAGAATAATGTCAACTATCATTAGTAAAGAAAGAAAAGGAGATTATCTTGGAGGAACAGTTCAAGTAATACCTCATGTTACTAATGAAATTAAGAAAAAAATAATGCAAGCAGGAAAAGCTTCTAATTCAGATATAGTAATAACTGAAATAGGTGGAACTATAGGAGATATAGAATCTAATCCTTTTATAGAAGCTATAAGACAATTTAAAAAAGATGTGGGTAGAGAAAATGTAACATATATACATGTAACTTTACTTCCTTATTTAAAAGCTGCTGGTGAGTTAAAAACTAAGCCAACACAACAAAGTGTTAAGATGTTACAAGGATTAGGTATTAATCCTGATATAATAATATTAAGAAGTGAACACCCAGTAGATAAAAATATTAAATCTAAAGTTTCACTATTTTGTGATGTGGATGAAAGTTCTGTAATAGAGGCTTTAGATGCAAATAATTTATATGAAATACCTATACAAATGGAAGATTTAGGTCTTGCAGATGAGGTATGTAAAAAATTAAATCTTGAAAATATTAAACCAAGTCTTGAAAAATGGAAAGAAATGGTAAATAAATTCATGAATCCTAAACATGAAGTTAAAGTAGCTGTTGTAGGTAAATATGTTGAATTAAAAGATGCATATATTAGTATACATGAATCTATAGAACATGCTGGATTCCATTATGACACTAAGGTTAAGATAGATTATTTAAAGGCTGAAGAATTTGATTTAACAGAATTAAATGAATATGATGGAATTTTAGTTCCTGGAGGATTTGGAGGACGTGGTATAGAAGGTAAAATAAATACTGTTAGATATGCTAGAGAAAATAAAATACCTTTCTTTGGAATATGTTTAGGTATGCAAATGGCCACTATTGAGTTTGCAAGAAATGTATTAGGAATGAAAGATGCAAATTCAACAGAGTTTGATAAAGAAACACCATATCCAGTTATTAGTTTAATGGAGGAACAAGGTCAAATTGAAAATCTAGGAGGAACTATGAGACTTGGAGCATATCCATGTAAATTAGATCCAAATAGTAAATCATATAGCCTATATGGTCAATCTGAAATATTAGAAAGACATAGACATAGATATGAATTTAATCAAAAATACATGGAAGAATTTGAAAAAAACGGATTTAAAATAGTAGGTAAATCACCAGATGGAAATTATGTAGAAATAATAGAAGTTGAAGATCATCCTTTCTTCGTTGCAGCTCAATTTCATCCAGAATTTATGAGTAGACCAAATAAACCACATTCTTTATTTAAAGGATGGATTAAAGCAATTTTAGATAGAAAAAATATTAAATAAGACAATGCAGGGAGACCTGCATTGTTTTCTAAAATATATGAGGTGATAACTTATGGAAATAAAGATAAGTACGGAATATATTAAACTTGACCAATTATTAAAATTTGCAAATCTTGTTGAAAATGGCTCTAGTGCTAAAGAAATTATACTTGAAGGTCGAGTTTTAGTAGATGGTGAAGTTGAAGTAAGACGTGGAAGAAAAATATATAGCGGTATGATAGTAGAATTTGAAGGAGAAAGAGTAGAAGTCAAATGATAAAGGAAATATATTTTTCAGGTTTTAGAAATTTAAAGGATAAGAGAGTTAAATTATCTCGTGGATTTAATTTAATTTATGGTCAAAATGCACAGGGTAAAACTTCTTTTATGGAAGCTATTTATTTTGCTTCAACAGGTAGAAGTTTTAGGACTAAAAAAAATAATGAAATGATAAAATATACTGAAAATGATGCCAAAGTATTTGTGAAATTGGAAAATACAACAAATTACGCGATTAACCTATTTAAAAAAGAAAAAAAATACTATAAAAATGGGGATAGAATAAAGTATGTAGACTATATTGGTGATATTTTAGCTATTTCATTTATACCAGAGGATGTAGAACTTGTTATGGGGAACCCTTCTATTAGAAGGGGATTTTTCAATTATGAAATTTCTCAAATTAACAAAGAATATCTCCACCTTATAGTTGATTATGAAAAAATTCTTAAATCAAGAAATAAATTTTTAAAAGAAAAAAAACATAAAGATGAGCTTTATGAAATATACAATGAAAAATATATAGATCTTTGTTCAAAAATATTGAAAATAAGAAAAGAATATGTTGATGAACTTAATAGATATTTAGATAATAATTACAAAACCCTATTTAATGAAGAACATAGTTTAAAATTAACTTATGAAAACTTTTTAAATATGGAAGATGTATATGATATAGATAAAAATAGAGAGAAAATATCAGAATTATTGAAAAATAAGGAAATATATGATATTCAATTAGGTTATTCTAATTATGGAATACATAAAGATGAGTATATATTTAATTTAAACGGTAAAAATTCTAGACACTATTCTTCTCAAGGGGAGAAAAAGTCTATAGTATTTATTTTAAAAATATCTGAAGTAGAATTGATAGAAAAAAAAGTTAATAAGAAACCAGTTTTTTTAATGGATGATATAGCATCTTTTTTTGATAATTTTAGAAAAAATCAAATCATACACTATTTTCTAGAAAAAGAAATACAGTGTTTTTTAACTTCTACTGAAGATTTAAAAATAGTGGGGAAAAAATTTGATGTTGATGGAGGTATGGTGAATGAAGAGTATTAAGAATTTAACAGTAAACGATATATTTTTTAATTATGATAAATTTGTAGATAATGCTCTAATTAGTTCATGCAGCCTATTTACTATTAAAGATGGAAATATTATTATTTATGTAAATGATCCTAATATAAAAATTTTCATTAATCAAATTAAGTTTAATATATTAAGAGAAGTAAGTAAATATACAGAAATTAAAGAAATCCTTATTTTAGATGATAAAAAGAATATTATAAAAGAAAGAAATGATAAGAGGAAAAGACTAAAAGAAGCAAAGAGTGAAGATATAGTCATTGAAAAATTACCTATTAGTGAAGATGAAAAAAAAGAAATTTTAGAAAATATTTCAAAAGTTGATGCAAGTGATGAAGTAATTGACCATTTAAAAAATTTAGCAGAAATATATTTTGTATTAGGAAAAGAAAAAAAAGAAATATGTCCTGTTTGTAAAAAGGAAACATCAAGTTTATTTAAAGATAAATGTATTAAATGTGTGCAAAAAGAAGTTGAATATCAAAAAAATGAAGCATATTATACAATAAAAGAAAATCCATATGTTGTTAATAATTCTAAAATATATAAAGAGGCTAGGGAAAAAATAGTAGAAGAAAAAGTTGCTAAGATATTTAAATACTTAGAAGAAAAAAAGGAAAAATCAGATATTGCTGTATTAAACAATCTTTTTATGGACTATGCAATATATTTTTCAGGTAGTAATGATAGTGAAATTCAATATATTGCAGCATTAGATTTAAAAAATAGATTATATAACTACTATAAAAAAAATAATATATATATATCTGCATTAGGAGAAAATAATGAATAATAGCATAAAATTACTTAAGGAAGAAGTAGTAAATAAGCTAATAAACACTGGTATTTCAAAAATGGTATTAATAAGTTCAGTTTCCAATAATTTAGAATATTATCATAATATATTAATACAAGAAAATTTTAATTATGAGAGTAAATATGTTAATTTAAGTTCTTATTCACCTGAAGATTTAGTAGGTGTTAATATTGAAATACTTGAATTTTTAAATAATAAAAATAAAGGTATACTATTTTTAGATATTAATCTGGCATTAAAGGTATTTTTTGATGAAGTTAAGGAAATGTTATTTGAAAAAGATAATGAGTATGAAAGAGGAGAAATAGTAGAGTATTTATTAAATAATGGATATAAGAAAGAATATATAGTTTTAAATAAAGGAGAATTTGCAATTAGAGGAGATATTATTGATATTTTCCCGTCTAATCTTGATAATCCAATAAGACTTGATTTTTTTGATACTTTAATTGAAAATATTAAAACTTTTTCTACTTATGATCAAAGATCAAAGGAAAATTTAGAAAAAATAAGTATATATGGTAATGTTTTAAGTGGAATAGAGAGAGAAATAGTAGACATGCTTGATGTATTTTCTAAAAGTAATATAGAGGTGTTTTTAGAAAATAAGGAATTACTTGAATTAAAATTAGAACAAATGAAATTAATTGATAAAGATAATTCTTCTACATTACAAAAAAGGTTTGATAACTTATTAAAAAAAGGTAGCCTACTTGAAGTAAGTAGAAGTAAAGATAGAAATTATCAAGATGAAATTAGAATAAAAAAAGAAAGAATAGAAAAAAAGGGACTTAAGTATAATAGTGTAAATCAAATATTAGAAGAAGATTATGTTATACATGTTGAATTTGGGATAGGTATATATAAAGGGACTGTAAATATAAATGATAGAGATTACCTGTATGTTCAATATGCAGATAATGATAAGCTATACATACCTGTTGAAAAACTTGATAGAATCAGTAAATATGTTTCAGCTGGTACAGCTCCTAAACTATATTCTTTAGGGACTAAGGGATATAGAAGACGTGAAAAAAGAATAAGAGAAGATGTAGAAAAATTTGCTCAAGAACTGGTTAATTTACAAGCTAAAAGAAAGATGGTTACAAAATTACCTTTTGTTAAAGATAGTGTATGGCAGGAAGAATTTGAAGAGAAATTTCCATTTAACTTAACTTGGGATCAACAAAAAGCTGTTGATGATATTAAACATGATTTAGAAAGTGGAAGGCTAATGGATAGGCTGTTAGTTGGTGATGTAGGTTATGGAAAAACCGAAGTTGCAATGAGGGCAGCTTTTAAAGCTATAGAAAATGGATATCAATGTGCAATACTTGCACCAACTACAGTACTTGCAAACCAACATTTTGAAAGATGTCATAATAGATTTGAAGAATTTGGAATAAATGTTGCTAACCTTTCAAGACTTACAGGTAAGAATACTGGCGATGTATTAGAAGGATTAAGGGATGGTAAAATTGATTTAGTTATAGGGACACATAGATTACTAGGAGATGATGTTAAATTTAAGAATTTAGGTCTTTTAATTATAGATGAAGAACAGAAATTTGGGGTAAGTGCTAAAGAAAAAATAAAGAAAAAAAGAGAAGATATACATCTTTTAACATTAAGTGCTACACCTATACCAAGAACTTTAAATTTAGCCTTATTAGGTATTAGGGACATATCATTAATACAAAGTTCTCCTATGGATAGATTGCCTATAATAACTGAAAGAATAGAAGAAAATGACATTAAAAAAGTTATGTTAAAAGAACTTGCAAGAGATGGACAGGTTTTCTATATTACTAACAATGTTAAAGGTATGATGGAGAAGAAAAAAGATTTAAAAAAACTTATGCCTGATTTTGTTAATATA
Organism: Streptobacillus felis; assembly: GCF_001559775.1. Taxonomy (NCBI): domain Bacteria; kingdom Fusobacteriati; phylum Fusobacteriota; class Fusobacteriia; order Fusobacteriales; family Leptotrichiaceae; genus Streptobacillus; species Streptobacillus felis. The sequence continues at coordinate 24,481 of NZ_LOHX01000092.1, forward strand.
GAATATATACACGGTCAATTAAGTCCTAAGGAAATAAAGAATAAAATTAATGATTTTGATGAAGGTAAATTTGATATACTTATTGCATCAACTATAGTAGAAAATGGTATAGATATAACTAATGCAAATAGTATAATTATAGAAAAATATACTAGTCTAGGACTTTCTCAAATTTATCAATTAAGAGGAAGGGTAGGACGTGGTAAAAGACAAGGTTATTGCTATTTACTAGATAGTGAATATAAGACTAAAAAAGGTAAAGAAAAGGATAAAAGTTTAGAAAAAATAGAAGGTGTTGAAGGTGGAGGATATATACTTTCTCTAGAAGATTTAAATATACGTGGTGCTGGGGAGATATTAGGAGAAAAACAACATGGTGCCATAGATATGTTTGGATATGATCTTTACTTAAAAATGTTAAAAAATGAAATAAATAGATTAAAGGGTGAAAAAGTTAAAGAATTAAAAAATACTGAAATTAATCTACTTAATAATGGATATATACCTAAAGACTATATAGAAAAGGATGAAAGAATAGTAATATATAAGAGGTATGCTGAAGTACAAAATTTAAAAGAATTAGAAGAACTTAATGAAGAGATAAGGGATAGGTTTGGTAAGTTACCAAAAGAAATGCAAAAATTCATATATTCAATAAAAATTAAAATATATATGTTAGAAAATGGCATAGATAAGGTTGAAGAAACTATGGAAGAATATATATTAACACTACCGAATTATGTGGTTAAATTAACAAAAAAAGAATTTTCAAAAAGGATAAATTAGTATTGTAATAAGTTTCAGATTGACAAAAATATAAAAAAATGATGTAAAAGGTAATTTAAAGTCTAGTAATTTTAATATAGTTATTAGAGTAAATGCAGGGTCAAGTTTACTTGATATAGCAGCAGATACAAAAGAAATGATTGAAAGTGGAAGAGTAGATAATGTATTAAATATAGCTTCTAATATACATAAGGTAAATAAGGTTATTAGTGGAGCAATAAATCCTAATAAATTAGTTGATGTATCTGTAGGTTTAAGTGTTGGAGGAAGTAATAGACGGGCAAACATTGAAAGTAGTGAGAGCTTATCATCAAGAATAGATGTGAATAAAAAGAAAGAAAAAATAGAATCTTTAACAAATACAGCAATAAGAAGATATCTTGATGAGTTACTTAATGATGAAAAAGTATTGAGAGAAATAAAAAATGTTTCAAGATTGAGATATACAAATCAAATAAAGGATTTTAATTTATGGGCTAAAGAAAATGGATATAAATTTATTTTAGAAGCAAGATTAGGAGTAAAATTAAGTTCTAGTTTAGAAAAAGAAATTGAAAAAGTAATATTATATTTAAGTATATAGGAGAATGATTAAATTGGGTTCAGATGATAGAGGAAAAATTGAAAATTATGAACAAGCATGCCAAAAAGAAAAAAAAGAATTAGTAGAAGAAGTTAATACGTATGGTTATAATTATAAAAATATTGATGATTTAAAAAAAATAGGTACCAAAGATATTAAAGTGGATAGATAAATTTTCAGATCCTTCAGATAAGACATGGATTGCGAGGTGTCTTACAGTAAAAGGGTATAAAGAAGCCGTTCCAAAATTGTTAGAGTTATTTAAGGAATTGAAATTTGTAAAATCAGATAGATGGGCAGTTGGTAATGCTATAGGGGAAATAGGAGATAAAACATATGTAGATGAATATATAAAAATAATAAACGATAGATCAAATGGACGTGATAGACAGATGATAGTATATTTTATGTATAGATTTAAGGAGAAAAAGTAAAAGAAGCACTTTTAGGACTACTAGATGATGAAGAAGTGAATGGACACGCCTTATATGCATTAGGAATGTTTAAAGATTATTCTTTAATAGAAAAAATTAAACCTTTTTTATCACATAAAATTACGTTTAAGAGAACTATAGCTAAAAAGGCAATAGCAAAATTAGAAAAACAAAAAAAACTTAGAGAGTACATAAATAAGTATGTAAATTTAAAAAATATTAAAAGAATTAAGAGAAAATAATATTGAATTATTCCCACCAGTAAGTGATGAAAATGTATTTAGAATAGAGGAAATATATGAGTTTAGAATGCCAAAATGCTTAAAAAAATTTATATAAAGAAGTAATATTTTAAATGAATAGATTATAAATTATGCTAATGAAAAATTAGTTAATGACAATAAATTATCAAATCATCTTAAGAATATTAAAGTAATTTTGTCAGAAATACCTTATGATATTGATACTGAAAAATTTAAAAGTTTTGAAGAAAAGAAAAGAGAAGCTGAAATTTTTGCAGAAAAAATATCTCAGAAGAAAAATAGTGTAAAATATATTGAAGGAACATCATATCAAAATAGTATAAATGAATCAATAATAAACTTAGGTATTAGAAAAATTTTATATAAAAAGTATAAGCATTTACCAAATTATTTAGCTAAAAAAATAGAGGAGTATCCTATAGGAATTAACAAGAAGCATCAAGTAGGAAAAGTTGATTCTGATGCGAATAAATATATAAATGAAAAGAAGGTGAAGTAATATGAAAAAAATTTTTATAGTTTTATTAATAATAATATTTCCAATTATAAGTTGGCTATACATTACACCTTTTTTTGTAAAGTTACAGGTTAGATCATTTTATTCAAATGAATTTAATATAATATTACCGAGAAAAGACTTAGATGTGGGTCCATATATGCTTGAACATGAAGGTGCAAATGCAAACTGGAGCAATGGCATATATTTTGAAGGGAATTCTGATTTAAAATCAAAATATTTTAATAATGTATATGTAGAAAACATTAAATATGATGAAGAATCTATAAAAAGATACAAATATTATATATTAGATACACATCTACAATATATGAAACCATATATAGTAAATGAACTAATTTATGATAAATCAAAAGGAAATGATTTTGAAAATATATTAGAAATATTAGAAGAAAATAAGTTAGAAATATGTGAAGCTTTTAGTAAAGATAATCCTGAAAAATGCAATATTAAATTTGACATACACTTAATAAAGAAAGAATTTAGTGGAGTTAGATATGTAAAACATAATAATGTTATTTTTGGATTATTTGATAAGAAAATAAAATATGATGATTTAGTAGAACAAGATATATTAAAAGAAATAAATTCTAAACCTATAAAAATAGAAAATATGGATTGGGATAAGTATCTTGAAAAAAGTAAAATGTATATATTATTTAAAATATATGTAGAACAATATGATGATGAGTATAAATGGTATAGGGATTATGAAGCGTATATTAATAGGGACACTACCTCAGAGGAAAATGATAAATTGAAAAATTTACTTGATAAAATTAGACAATACTATAATAATGAAATTTTAGATATAGTGTTTTCGATAGAACATTTTCAAGCAGATGAAGAAATAGGGGAAATTTATAAAGAAAAGTTTAATATTTTAACAGAAAAAGGAGAACCATTAAAATGAATAAGGTAATATTGTTTGCTTTAATATTAGGATTTATTGGATACTCTGTCCCACAAAGAGCTACACAAGTTACAAGAGACTTAACTATTGAAAGTTTTTCAACAAATGATGAAAGATTTTCAAGTAAATTAGATTTATTAAGACCGTATATAGAAACAAAAAAAGATATGAAACCAACATTAAATTTTATGATATTACAACTTGAAAAAAATTTTGCAACAAGGAAAGTAGAATTTATAACAAATGAAAGAAAAATAATATGTGAAGTACCTAAAGAATCTTTAAAATTTGTATATTTCAATAATAAGCTTGGAGATCAATTTGAATTAATAATTAATGATAGTGATGTAGAAGAATTCCTAGAAATGACAAGAGAAGAAGGTGAAATCAAGCTTATATTTACAAATGATTATGAAGATGAGTTAATAAAGGTATTAACTGAAAAAGAAAAAGAAATTTTAAATATTACTATTCTAAACTATATTTATAAATTAAATAATATGAATGGTGAATTATGAAAAAATTACTAATAATACTAATACCATTTATTGCTTATTCTACAGAAATAGATAAGATAATATATAATGGAATTGAAGATAGTTTGGTTATTAGTTTAAATAGTGATTTAAAAAGTGGAGAAGAACTAGATGTATCAAAAATAGATACACTAGTATCTAACTTCAAATATGCTAAAAGCAATAATATAGATGTTAGTATAGAACCATCTATAGAAGAAGATAAGTCAAATATAGTAATAACTAATACGAAAACTAATCCATTTAAACTATCACTAGGTTTTGATAATTATGGAGAAAATAATGAAGTTG
>NZ_LOHX01000093.1 GCF_001559775.1 Streptobacillus felis
TTTTTTTCTCCTTCTTTAATATCAGCTTGATCTATTACAAAGTTTTTTTCTCTTTTTACCTTTTCTATTTTATCTATTAATATATTTACAGACTTATTCGCTCGTTCTTCATAATGAATATCTACTGTTGTAAAGTTAAGTTTAAGTTATCTTCTTAATTTAGAATTCTTAAATCCAGTAACTTCAAATATTTTACCAAGTTCTTCTCTAGCTCTTATAGCACCT
>NZ_LOHX01000094.1 GCF_001559775.1 Streptobacillus felis
CCTATTTTTTCAGCTAATGAATCTAATGTTTTAGCTCTTTTAACATAGTCATCTATAGTATTAGTACATCCAGCAGAAACTAAAGAATAAGGTGTTATAGAGACAATTTTATTAACTATAGCTATTACATATTCCTTACTTATATCTTCACCAGTTTTAACTAAGTATTTAGCTCAACAATATATTTTGTTAGTTATGTTTTTACAAAAAATATCTAAATCATTACTTACACAAACAAGTAAACTTATACATAGAGTTATAGTTCTTACA
>NZ_LOHX01000095.1 GCF_001559775.1 Streptobacillus felis
TTTAACTACTAATACATTAAATAATACAATCATAAAAACTAATTCTACAAATATTGTAAATATTACTATCATACTAATATTAAAGAAAAAAGTAAATATATGTATATTTTTATAATAATAATATGAAAATGGCATAATAGCTAACTGCATACATAAATTAAAAGAAATATACTGCCATTATCTATTCTAATTAATTATAGGGAATATCTATATAATTA
>NZ_LOHX01000096.1 GCF_001559775.1 Streptobacillus felis
TAATGTATATGTTTGGCATGGGTTATTTTGAACTTTCATATTAATTGAAATTGCTACATATAATTTAGTGACTATATGACTTGCATTTTCTGCATTCATTGTCTCAATATTAAGTATTTGGTTTGATAACCCACCACTTCAGATATTTTTTTTAGCAGTATTAGTAGTAATATTCTTGCTATATAGTAGACCTACATTAAATAAGTACTTTATCACAGATAAATTTCATTCAGACGTTAAAGGACATAAGGTA
>NZ_LOHX01000097.1 GCF_001559775.1 Streptobacillus felis
AAATATGTTTTAGATGATAATTTTATTACATCACCTAACGTACTATCCCTTGAAGAAGCTAATAATACATATTAATTTTTATTAATCTGAAAACAATCTTTTAATAAATATTCTTTTGATTTACCTTCTAATCCAGAAAGAAGAGAATAATACATCAATGTTTTACCCCTTGAATTCCCACCAGCTATAAATGGATGATCATCAAAAGAAAAATTAGAATACTCATACATAAAATACATCAAAACAGTCATAATATT
>NZ_LOHX01000098.1 GCF_001559775.1 Streptobacillus felis
TTTAAATTGCTATTTTCAATATTATTAATTTTTGGAGCTGCAAATATAGTTGTTACAAGAGATCATAAAGCAATTAATATCTTATTTTACATAGAGTATCCACCTATTCTTTACCAATTTATCCCTTTGTAATTATACCATAATTTTACTTTTTTTTCTAATTTTTAGTATCTTCGTCATCCTTATTTTCTTTTTTTTCTTTATTTTCTAAAAC
>NZ_LOHX01000099.1 GCF_001559775.1 Streptobacillus felis
TTCATTGATTATTATTTTGATGAAGAATATGATTATATAATAGGTAATACTCCTTTTTTTCTGCTTAGTTCAAATTTAAAAAAAATATAGAGTAATAAGATAGACTTTAATTGTGTTAAGATTTTTGGTTTTTTTTTGGAAAAAATATAAAAAAAGACAGAAAATATAAATTTAAATTTAACAAAAAACTTTCTTTATAAATCCGGATTTGGAAATTTAAAGAACTAATTTGAAAATTTAAAAAAAAAACATTTAATTGATTATGGGTTAAATGGGATTAAAAATTTTTTTTTTTAAATAAATTTTTTTTATTTTACAAAAAAAAATATA
>NZ_LOHX01000100.1 GCF_001559775.1 Streptobacillus felis
CTTTTATGTATCTTTTATACATTCTTTTCCGTTCTCGCAAATACTGATAAATACTAGCTCTGCGAGGGTATAAAAAGGACATTTTCAATGGATTAAAAGGACTTTTTCAATGGATTAAAAGGACTTTTTCAATGGATTAAAAAGGACTTTTTCAATGGATTAAAAACAAGATTTTCAGTGAATTAAGGGACTTTTATTGATTTTGTCCTTAAAATATGATATAATAAAATAAAAAGGAGTTATTTTATGGCTAATGAGATTGTAAAATACAATAATGATATGAATAAAATAGGTCTTAGAAACTTTAATTCTACCGAATTAGATATTCTTATGGCAATAATGTCTAGAATGAAGGAAAAAGGATTGGAAGAAATAGAGTTTGATTTTGGTTATTTAAAACAATTAACTAAATGGAATGATACTAATTCATTAAGCTTTGCTAAAACTTTGGATAGCATGTATAAAAAATTAATTAACATTAATTTTAAAATCGGTAATAACGTTAGATGGACAAGGTTCGTTTTATTTACTAAATATACTATCGATACTGAAAATCAAAATATCAGTATTGGAATAAATCAAGAATTTAAATGGGTATTAAATGAAATAGCTAAGAACTTCACTAGATTTGAATTAGAAGAGTTTGTAAACTTTAAATCTAGTTATACTAAAGAATTTTTTAGAAGAATGAAACAATTTAGAGGTAGGGGCTTTTGGGGGGTATCTCTTAATGAATTTAAGCATCAATTAAACATACCTGAAAATTATCTGGTAAGTGATATTGATAAAAGAGTTTTAAAACCTATACTAAAAGAATTAGGAGAAAAATATCAACTAGAGATTATAAAAAAATACGATAAGAAAAGAAAAGGACGTCCTTCAGTAAAGGGATTTATATTTACATTTACTAAAGAAATAGTTGAAACTCAAGGTTATACTTTAGAAGGTAATGTTGAATATAACACAAATAAAAAATTGAATAAAGATTACTATATCGGTAGAACTCTTTATGTAAAAGATCAAGTTTTTAATAGATATAATTATTTAAAAATTACAAATATATATCAAAATAAAGATGAAAAAATTATAGTTAAGGTAAAAAATGAAGACGATAATTTTACAAATCAATTTAACTTTGATAACTTAGAAATATGGCATAATTATTTCAAAAAACATTTAGTATAATTTGCATTTTTTTGAAATTCAAGGTAAACTATATTAGTTTAAATTAATGTGTATGTTTCGAGAGGGGCAACCCTCTCATTTTTTATTTAACTTTTTTAAAAAAATATGATATAATATATTTGTAAAACGAATGAACATAAAAAAGTTAGCTGCGAACTAACTTTTTTTTTTATAATTTTTTATGATATAATTGTTTTGCACTTTTGCAATTAAGGAGGTGCAAATATGTTCATTCGTGTTTTAAAAATTTTATTTTTTATTTTGATTTTTTTGTTACTAGCTCAATTAGCTTTTTAACAAAAAATCATTTTAAGATTTTAAAATTTTTTGGGAGTGTCGCAGCACTCCTTTTTTTATTTTCATTAAAAATATTTTTTCTAAAAAATCACTTTTGAATGAAAATTTTTTGTTTAATTTTTGAAGTTACGTTTCAAAACGTAATGTTAAAATTGAACATTTTTTTTTGAACTCAAATTGCAAAATTTGAGGTCCAAGAGTATTGAAAAATTTCAATACTCTAAGGGGTCAAGGGGCTAGCCCTTTGCTCCGTGCGTTTTGCTCCTTTAGGACAAAACCACTAGGGAGTTATAGCAACTGATTGACAGTGCTATAAGAAAATGATAAAATAAAAATAAAAAAGGAGTGATATTTTTATGGCTTTAAGTTATTCTTTTCATATTGGATCAAAGAATCATTCTATTAAAAATTTGAAAAAATTAGTTTCAGTACAAAAGCATAATTTGAGAAAATTTGAATCAAATAAATTTGATAAATCTAAAAATGAAATTTTAATAGGTACTGAAAATTTAGTTAATGATGTTAAAGATTTTTATAAAAATTTTTTTGAAGATTCTCTAAAAAAATACAATGATAAACAAAAAAAAGAATCAAGAAAAATTGAAAATTATTTTGAAAATATTTCTAATTCTTTACAAAAAGAAATTGCAGTCGAATCAATTATTCAAGTTGGTGATATGAAATTTTGGGAAACTAAATCTCTTGAAGAAAGAAAAAAAATGACACCAATTTTTCAAGACCAAATAAATAAATTACAAAAAGAATTACCTAACTATAAAATCATATCAGCTGTAATTCATTATGACGAATCTAGTCCTCATATTCAAATCGTAGGTGTTCCAATTAAAGAAAATTGTAAGACAGGTTTAGAAAAACAAGTAAGTAAATCTTCAGTTTTTAAAAAAGAAAAACTAGAATATTTACAAGATAAGTTAAGAGAAAATTTATTAGAACAAATGCAATCAATTTATGGAAAAGATATTGATTTAAAAGCAAAAGAAAAAGGAAGAAATAAAGATTTATTTGTTAATGATTACATAGAAATGAAGAAAAATTTAGAAGAAAATTTAGAAAGAGAATACAAACCGAAGATAGCTAAATTAGAAAAAAAGGTTAAGGAGCAAGAAGAGTTCTTAGTTAGTAATGAAATATCTACAAATCATTTAGTCGTAATTGATAAATTAAGAGAGAAAAAGAAAAGATCAAAATTTAGTAATCAAGAGTATTATGACGCAAATGACGTTGAAAATGGCTTAAATTTGCTTTCTAAGGCGAATTATGAGGTTAAGGCATATCAAAATAGCTTAAAATTAAAAGAAAGCGAAAATAAGGCTCTAAATGAAGAAAAAGAAAAGTTATTTAAAGAGAATATAGAACTAAAGGATAGACTAAGTACTTATAAATATTTTCATTCTTATCTAGAAAAGAAATTTCCTAAATTTAAAGATATTCTAGATAAGGCTAAAGAGTTCTTAGAGAATACTAAATATTTCTCTATTTATCGTAGTTCCCTATATGAAAAAGAATTAGATCAAGCTTTAAATTTAAAAGCTGAAGAAAAAAATAAAAATTTAGATAAAAATTTTGAAAAATAAAAAAAGAATACTTTTTTTTGTAAAAAGCATTCTTTTTATACCAT
>NZ_LOHX01000101.1 GCF_001559775.1 Streptobacillus felis
ACCTACAAACTTTTTACGTTTCCGTATCCTGTTTATTGGTACATATTCTCATGTTCTTTACCTTAATAATTCATTAAATACTTACCTTCTTCTAACTTTATTTCTCCATTATCAAAACAATAATCTATTACATTTGATATTACTTTATCTATAGATGTTCCTATTCTTGTAAATCCAAACTTTTTAGCAACCTCTCTTATTAAATCTTTCTTCTCTATTGCTATTTGCTCTATTATTACTTCTTTTAGTGCTGGCATAATTTCATATATAGATATATCTTCTATATTTCTCTTATTACCATTTACATCTTCAACTCTATAGTTTTCTAATTCTTTTATTTCACTATTAGTAGACCATATAAAGTCATTCATAGATTCTTTAGTTACTTTAAAGTTAAGTTTTCTTATTTGTAAGTCTATTATTTGTTCAACTTGAGAACCATTTCTTGCTATATGCCAACAAGCTAAAACTTTTTTCACTAAATTCTTTTTACTAATAGGGCTTTCCATTTCCACTATTTTTAATATATTCTCTTTTATAGATATTTGTGATTCTATATTGTAAAATTCTGTATTAGTTCCTAAATGACATACCTCATAAGGAGTATATGCTATTTTTTTGGTAATTATAGTTTCATTACTAACTTCCATTTTTAAGTCTTTTGCTTTTTTAGCATTCAATAAATTATGTTCTTCCTTACCATTTTCAATAATATATTCAACCTTATCTATAATCTCATTTAATATCTTATCTGGGTTTTCAATATAGTCTAGAGACCACACATTATACACTGACCAACCTAGTAATTTTAAGATTGTTGGCTGCAATATGAATCTATCTCTTACAGTTTCAGAATTAACACAAGAATATCCATCAAACAATATACCTAATAGATATTTTTCTTGATTATTAGGATCTATTATACCTAAATCTATCTTATATTCAGAACTTCCAAGATTTATCTTATTCTTATATCCTCTTTCACTTAATTCATTAGATATTTTTTCTATTAATAAATCTTTAGAAATATTACTTGTATATTTAACCGCAAGAATGTTCTTTCCTTTCATTGCAAACTCTAAGAACATTTTAAGACCTTTTACACCCTCTGATTTAGTTCTATTTAAATCAATTTGATCAGGAGTAAGACTTGAGAATATTAACATTTCTGTTCTTGATCTTGAAATAGCTACATTTAATCTTCTCCATCCTCCATCTCTATTTAAAGGCCCAAAATTCATAGATACCTTACCTTCTTTATCTGCACCATAACCTACAGAGAACATTATTACATCTCTTTCATCACCTTGTACGTTTTCAAGGTTTTTAATGAATACTGGCTCAGGTAGATTACTGTATATTTCTTCAAGTTCAGCATCTTTATATAGTCTTTCTGTTAACATATCATCTATTAATTCTTGTTGAACCATATTAAATGTTACAACACCTATACTATATTTTCTTAATTTTTCATCTTTTAATCTTCTAACTATTTCTTCAACTACAGCTCTTGCTTCTTCCTTATTTTGCTTACTCTTACCTTTATCATAAAAACCATCTATTTTAATAAACTTAACATTAGAAACTAAATCATCTGGTGATGGGAAGGTTAATAGTCTATTATCATAATACATTCTATTACTAAAACTAATCAAACTTTCATGTTTAGATCTATAATGCCATTTCAAGTGTTCTTCTGGTAAAGTTATAGATAAACAATCATCAAGTAAGCTTTCTAAATCTTCTATCTCTAAATTATCTTCATCAACCTTATTACTTTTAAAGAAGCTTGTAGGTGGCATTTGTTTTGGATCTCCTACTATGATTACATTTTCTCCTCTAGCCATAGCACCTATAGCTGAATATGTTGGTATTTGTGATGCCTCATCAAATATTACCAAATCAAATTTAGGGAATTTAGGATCTATATATTGAGCTATAGACATAGGACTCATTAACATACATGGACATAATCTTCTAAGTAGATTAGGTATTTGATTAAATAACTGTCTTATACTTATCATTCTTCCATTAGATTTAATTGCCCTTTTTAATATACCCATTTCTGAACTACTTACATTAGATACATCTGAATTAGGTATATTATTTGAAAGTTTTGCTACAACTTCTTGCATAGTTAATTCTTGATATCTAATTATTAACTCATCATACTTTTTAATTATTTCTTCAAATTCAAGTCCCTTAAATTCTTTAAGCATAGTATTTTCATCTATTTCTTTTAAAGTCGATCTATATACTATATTAGTTAGATATGCATCCAAAATCTCATCTATACTTACTTCATTATTTTCATAAGCTTCTTTTATAGATTCTAAATCATATTCTTTTAAATTATTTTTCTTTTGATTATAAAGTATCATATCTTTAAGTTTATCACTATTTCTAAACATATTATTTAATTCTTCAAATACATCATTAAGTTTTCCTGATAAACTTACTTCATATTTTTCTTTTATACTACTACATTTAGATAAGAATTTTTCTAAATTTTCAAAATCAATATAGTTTGCCTTAAGCTTATACATTTCTTTCAATACTTCTTCATTAATATCTCCATAGTAATTTTTAGCTTCTTCTCTTAAAGATATAGTATCTTGCAATGCCTTTTCAAGCACTGTTACATCAGTTTTTTCTTCGTTATATATATTCTCACAATACGATTTAATATTAGTGTTAGTTTCTAAAATTTCTGTTTTAGAATTCATTAATTCTTTTAACTTTTCTAACTTTTCTACCATATTATTCTTATCTATTTTCACTTTGCTATGTATAGATATTTCTTTTATTAATGAATTTTGTTTTAACATCTTTGATAAGAACCAAGATTGTTCTGTCTTCTTCCATTCTAAATATATATTTTTAATATCTACATCTAAAATACTACTTTCAAATTCATTAAATAGAGAATTTTTTATTACATTATATCTTTCTATTTTACTAATTAATTCTTCCATTTGACTCACATTAAAATCAAACTTATTAGATAATATCAAATCATCAAGTATAATACTATTATCAGAAATCTTAGTATATATACTATATATACTCTCAATATCTTTATATGAACTTATACCTATATTATTTGAAGCTGCAATACTTTCAGTCCTATATTCTAATATTTCACTAATATCATTTTCAAAATTAGATTTAGTATCCATATTATATTCAGATAGTCCAACATTTTTTAAACTATGTTCCTTATATACACCTAATTCCTTCATATTAATAACTATGTTGTTAATAATATCTACATTTTTTTCTAACTCTTCCTTAGTGATGTCGTAATTTTCTACTTTCACCTTTTCTTTTAAGTCACTATTTTTTGTAATTTTTTCTATTTTTTCATATATAGATAAACCTGATTTTCTCTTTAGATGTAACTCATCTACAATATATTTAAGTTTATCCTTAGTCCACTTAATTTCATTAGTTACCTTTTCAAATTCTTCAGGTGATTTGTATCTTGAAACCTCCAATACATTTTCTAATTGTTTTAATACTGTAGTCTTATTTGTTTTATTAGAATGTAACTCTAAGCAAAATGGTCCAAGCCCTACCTTATCTAACCTATTTTCAACTACATTTAATGCTGCCATTTTTTCTGCAACAAAAAGTACACTCTTTCCTTCATAAAGAGCTGTAGCTATCATATTAGTAATAGTTTGCGACTTACCAGTTCCTGGTGCACCATGCAGTACAAAACTTTCACCATTTATAGCTCTTTTTATAGCTCTTAATTGTGAAGAATCTGCATTTAAAGGAACAGGCAAATCTTCTATAGTTATTTCATTATTTTTATTTTCAAAGTCTCTATAACCCTTAATTAAACTTGAAACTATCTTGTTTTCCTTTATTTCATCTCCCCTATTTCTAATATCATTCCACATAACAAATTGTCCAAAAGAGAATAATCCTATAAATGATAGATCATCTATTACATTCCATCTCTTCTTGTTCAACACAGCCTGTCTAATAGTATTAAATACTAAAAGCATATCTACACCATGTTCATCTTCTGGAAGAGGATCTAGTCCTCCTATTTTAATGTCATGCATCTGTCTTAAGTATTCAAGTAAGGTAATATTAATTTGAGTTTCTTCCTGCCTACTTCTAATTACATAACCCTTATTCTTATTACTTCTTACTATTTCTATAGGTAGTAATACTAAAGGGGCATATCTTGCTATTTCTGAAACATCATTTTCAAACCAACGAAGAAAACCTAGTGCTAAAAACAATGTATTACTTCCATTTTCTTCTAAACTTAACTTTGATGATCTATATACAGTCTTAATACTATTTTCTAAATCTTCTTCATTTAAGTATGTTCTTAATCTATTGCTCTTAAATTCACTTTCAGATATAGCCTTAATTAAATCTAATCCTGTTTCAATTTCAAAACTTTTAGAATTTCTTAACCCAACATTCCATTCTTTAGGTGCTTCTAATATACTTAAATCTTTACCTTGAACTAACCTATCCTCAACTAAAGATAAATCATGAGACATTATTCTTAAAGCATTTTTAGTAATTCTAAAGTTCAATAAAGAGTTTCTTAAACTAAAATCTAATAACTTTCTTTCCCATAATCTTTGTTTATCTACTTTAACATCTTCTGCTATACCTATATGTTTTTCTATTAGTTCCTTAGGTTTAGATGTTACTTCAGTATTTACTTTTCTTTCAATAACAAACTTTCCATCTATTTTACTTGGTATGGCACGAAACCCTCCACTTTTAGCCCTAACTATATCTATAGCCATAATAAAATTTGATAAATCTATCATATTATCTTTACCATGTTTAACGGCCTTATCAAAGTCTATACCTTTCTCAGCAACGAAATCAGTACATTCAACTAGTAAGATTTCTTCTAAACCCTCTACTATTCTTTTTTCTATAGCAGAAAAATCATCAGTTATTATATCACTAAAACTAGATTCTTCTAACCAACATCCTATGAAAGCATGCCCTTTTATTATTATCAAAATAGGATTTAATCCCACTGCCTCAAGGCAAGAAGAATATAGCATGGAAAGATCTAAACAAGTACCTTGTTTTTGCTCTAAAACAACTTGTGATGTTCTAATTCTTTGTCCTAACACTTCATAATCTTTAGGAGGCAAATTATATATTAAATTATATTCTTGCAATGCTGCATAAATAGCAGCCATTTGTGCTTTAACGGTATTCATATTACCAGTTAAATAGCCAGTAAATGCACTATCAAACCCCCATTTCCTTAAATATTTAGATGCTTTTACAACAATTTCTGAAATTAGTGGATGATTAGGTGTAGAAAATGAAGCTATAGTTTCTGGCATTACATATATACCTAACCAATAATCAGATGGACTTAAATCTATATCAACTACTTCTTCATATATTTTTTCATCTACTTTATATACCTCAAATATCATTTCAGCTCTTACATTTTCTGTGATATTAGACAAATAATCTGAATTAAGTCTAATATTAACATTATCTATTTCTAGACTTTCCTTAGGATCTAACTGACCTATTTTTAATGCAAATACATCCATAAATTCTGTTTTTGAATATAATTTAAAACTTAAATCCTCAAGCTTTTCATCTCCTGTATTTTCTATTTCCAATCTATGAATAATAGGCACATAGTTATGATACAGTAAATAGTTAACATTAGTCATCATTTCTTTATTAATTTTCAACATACATTTCCGCCTTTTACACTTTATATATATTAGTATAACCCCTATATTATTTTTTTTCAATATTCTAATATAGAGAATGTAATATTAAAAAATATATACTAATAAACTGAACACAAATTTATGCATTTTACAAATTTGATTAGATGCAGTTCCTTTTAAATTTTATAATTATGTATATCAAAATAATTCAACAAAATAATTTTTAGTAGCATCTGTTTATTCTTTTTCATTGTCTTTATTTTATGGAAAATCTCTTCCTAATATTTTCTACAACATATTCTTTGCTATATTTTCTATTCTTCGTTTCTTAATTCTAATAACACAATCTATATATTCTTTAACCATTATTCTTCTAATTCTATTTTCATTGAATTTTGAATTAACTCTTGTATTAATTTCTATAACCATTTTATTCCTATAATATGTATAATTTAATTCTTTAACTATTGTTTTAATAGTTTATATAAGTTAAATATCTTTAATACTGTAAGATATTTAGCTAGTACTTATTTTTCTTCAAATAAAAAATGTACCTCCAAACTATTCACTTTTTTGTGCACAGTTTATTGGTACATATTCTCTTTACTTTTCTTTAACTATTAACTCTACCCTAAGATTTTTAAATTGTTCTCCTTTAGACTCTTCAATTAACATATTATATCCATTAGATTTAACAATTATATTTAAAAATCCTTTATTTAATAAATATTCTGAAACAGCTTTAGCTCTCTTATAACTTAATTGTAAATTATATTTATCTGTACCTCTTGTATCAGAATAACCAACAATTATAATTTCACTTTCTTTAGAAATATCCAATAAAATATTATCTAAACTTTTATTTTGCTCTTCAGTTAAAATATATTTATCAATTTCATAACCAAATAAATTATACGTTTTATATATTTCATTTAAAGTATAATTATTAATTATTTGCTTATCTCCATTTTTAATTAATAAGTTAATTTTTTTGTTTAATTCTTCAATTTTTTATCATTGTCTTTTAGCTTTTCTTTTAATTCATTATTTTCCTTTAATAAACCTTCTATTTCTATATTATTTCCTTCTTTTTTATCATGTATAGGTATAAATGAATAATTAAATCCAACACCTATATTCCAATTAAGATTTGTAGAAAGTGCAGCATTCAATTTATATATAAAGTCTTTACTTTTATTCTGTCCTGATATTCCTAATGCTATAGATGCAAATTTTTCACCACTATAACCAATACCTGCTCTTATACTTATTAATTTATTAGATGATACCTGTGGTATACTTGCGATAGCTGTTGAATTATCAATTCTAGATTTGACTTTATCAGAAAAAGGCTTAAACATTGGATCTTTTTCTATGTCATTTTCACTTTCACCTTCAATTCCTTTACCTGGTTCACCTGGTATAATTACTGAATCACTATTAGTAGGAGGATTTAATACTTGAGAAAAGGTTACTACTCCAAAAATAATTAATAAAAGAATTTTAATTTTTTTTATTTCTACTCCCTAAAAATTAATTTCTATTTCTTATATTCAAATTTTGCATCTTTTTTCTTACCTTGAAGAGCCATATCTGTCATATTTCCTTTAAAATATATTAATTGATCAAACATTTTATCTGCATCTTTTTTAACTTGCTCTGCTTTCATTAGTCCAAGTTTATTTGCATATTCAATTCTTGCTTTACCTGTTTTTTTGTTAATCATTTCATCTTCTTCTTTTAATTTAGTGATGAAATCATTTTCTACTTTGTCCCAATATGTTTTTACTCCAAGACCATATCTAATTCTATCTTCCCTTGCAAGTATATGAAGACCTTTCATAGCCCAATACATAGAATCTCTATTGTAACTATCAGCATCTGCTGTATAACTCTTATGAGTCTTAGTAATATATTCATAGTATGGAACAAATACTGAATGCTCAACTGTACCCATAGCAAGCCACATTACTGTAGGTGCATTTTCTCTAATTTGGAATATATGTGCCTCTAAGTTAGTATCTGTACCTATAGCTCTAATTTTACCTTTATTTTCAGGTGTATCTACATCATAATCTGTACCTTCATATCTATATCTTAAGAAATTCATTACATCTTTAACAGATATTTTTTTATCAGGTTTTCTAAATAATTCATATGCCATTTCACCATCATGTGCTACTGGTAATAGAGGACAAAAATGATTTTGGCCCATAGCTATTCTATCATAATTATATTTTCCGTGTTCTTCCCTATAAGTAAGTGCCAAATGAAATTTTCCTTCAACAGTTTTTGCAAGACCATTACTTTCAGGTAATTTTTGTATATCTTTAGATGAAATTACATCCTTACTATTAAAGTCATAACTACCTAAATAAAAAGCATTAGGAACTACAGCATAAACATCAGTAGGTACTTTAACAGCTACATATTGATGGCCAGTATATATTTCCATATACCACATTTCATTTTTGTCAGCAAAAACTATAACATTTCCTTCTCCAGCTCCTGCTTTTTCTACTATTTCAGCAATAATTTCAACAGCATGTCTTGCAGTTTTAGCTTGCATTAATACAAGGGATGCAACATCTGGTTCAGTTAATCCTCCCTCTACATATGGATCTAATTTTAGTATTTCATCATTTGCACTTGCTGATACTGTAGCTGAAATGCTTACACCTAATTCATTAATACCTGCCTCACCAAATACACCATAACTAGGGTCTGCATCTGGGACTAAAGTATGTTTTAGTGCTTTTTGTGGATATGGCCATTTAAATCCTGTATCTGGATTAACAAACATCTCACCTTTTTTATATTTTTTTGCTTCAACAACCATAAATTTTTTAGGATTTACTCCTGACAAATCTTCATTTCTAGCATACATCATAGAACCATCAGCAGTTGCATCTTTACCTGCTAAAAAACCTGTACAAGCTAATGCTTGTATAGAGAATAATAATAACCCTAAACCTAATATTTTTTTCATATTTTTTCCTCCTAATTATTAAGGGCCCATAGGGCCCTTTAATGTATGAATAAGAAACTGAGACTTATTTATTAAATAAACATCATTGCAGCTGTTAAAATAACAACATTAATTATGAATATAATAACTAATAATTTAAATACCCATTTGAAATATGTTCCATATTCTACTTTTGCTGCTGCAAGTCCACCCATTACTACCCCTGAAGTTGGTGTGATTAAGTTTACTAATCCACATGCTCCAGAGAATATCATAATTATTACTTCTACACTGAACCCTAAACTTTGTGTTAATGGTGCAAGTATAGGAACTGATACTGAAGCAAGTCCTGAAGTAGAAGGTATAAAGAATGATAATACCATGTATAGTATATATGATGCAGGTGCAAACACTAATGCAGAAAGTCCTGCAAGTCCTTGAGATGCTAAGTTTAGTATGTATTTATCTAAGTAAGTTACTGACATTAATACTGAAACACCTCTAGATAATGCTATAATTAATACAACTGATAAGATGTCAGCCGCACCAAACATAAATGAATCTACTATTTCTTTTTCACTAAATCCATTTACTACACCTATGATGATACCTATGAAAGTAAACCACATTGAAAGTTCACCAAAATACCAATCACCAAGTGGTGCACCTGTTAAGAATGAAGACCATCCTTCAAATACATGAATATCATATTCTGACCAAACTATTAATGAAAGTATCATAATTACAAATGAAAATGCAAATATCGATAAAGTCATTTTATGTTTAGATGTAAATTCTATATTAGAGAAATCTACATGTCCAAAGTTTTCTTCCATAGCTTTTTGTTCTTGTAACGAAAGTATAATAGAACCTTTGTCAGCTTTAACTTTTTTAGCATAACTCATAACGAACCATATTGCAGGTATTAATGTAGCTACCCAAAGGATAACTCCTAATAATACTACTGTACCATTTGAAGGGTCAGTTCCTGCACTTTTAGCAGCATCTAATGCAACCCCTATTGCAAATGGGTTAACTGTAGATCCTAAAACCCCTGCTCCAGCTCCTAATAATACTGTAGAAGCTGCTACCATAGTATCAAATCCAGCTGCTACCATAGTTGCTGATATTAATCCATAAAATGCTATAGTTTCTTCAGCCATTCCATAAGTTGATCCACCTATAGAGAATAAAGTCATAAGTATAGGAATTAATAGTAATTCTCTACCTCTTAATTTTTTAACTAATGCTCCAACTCCTGCATCTAATGCACCAGTTTTTGCAACTATACCTAAAAATCCTCCAAGTAATAATACGAATACTGCTACATCTATTGCATCTTTAAATCCATTAAATGTTGCCATAAATACATCAGCTATTGATGCACCATTAACTCCTGTTGCAAGCGCTATGTTTTCATCTAACATTTCAGCAGTAACATCAGCAGGTAATTTAGGTAATACTCTTGTAACAAGAGCTATTAATATTAATAGTATGAATATAATGGTAAAAGCCGAAAGCGATTTACGTTCTTTTTTTTCACTCATATCTATTTCCTCTTTTCTTTAGTTATTTTTTAATTAAAGTTCCTGTTTTTCCTTGTAATGCTATAGCAGCATTTTCAAGTGAAGTTATTAATGCGTTTCCATCTGAGTTTTTAACAAAGTCTAAACATGCTTCAACTTTAGGTAACATAGATCCTTTAGCGAAGTGTCCTTCTTCTATGTATCTTAATGCATCTTCTATAGTTAATTCTGCAAGTTCTTCTTGATTTGGTTTGTTAAAATTAATACATACTCTATCAACAGCAGTTAATATAACTAACATATCTGCATTTAAGTCTTGAGCAAGTTTTGCACTTGATTTATCTTTATCTATTACAGCGTCAACACCTTTTAGTCCAGTTTCAGTTTCAATTACTGGAATTCCTCCACCTCCAACAGTGATTACGATGTTTCCTGCTTCAACTAGTTGTTTAACAACATTTAATTCTATTATTTTAACTGGTTTTGGTGATGCAACAACTCTTCTATATCCACGGCCCGCATCTTCAACAAAAGTAAATCCTTTTTCTTTTGCTATTTCTTCAGCAACTTCTTTAGTATAAAACATACCTATAGGTTTAGTTAGATTTTTGAAAGCTTCATCTTCTTTATCAACTAAAACTTGTGTTACTATAGTTGCTACTTCTTTATTTATACCTTGATTCTTCAATTCTTCTCTTATCGCTTGTTGTAAATGATAACCTATATACCCTTGGCTCATAGCTCCACATTCTGCAAATGGCATATATGGTGTTTTAACATCTCCATTTGCTGCATAATCCATTGCTAAGTTTATCATACCAACTTGAGGCCCATTTCCATGACCTATTATTACTTCATAACCCTCTTTAGCCATTGAAACTATTGCTTTTGCTGTTCCTCTTACTAATTCTAATTGTTCTTGTGGATTATTACCTAAAGCATTTCCACCTAATGCAATTACTAATCTTTTACTCATATTGCACCTCTATTTTAATGTAGCAAACATAACTGCTTTAATAGTATGCATTCTGTTTTCTGCTTCATCAAATACTTTAGATTGTCTACTTTCAAATACTTCATCTGTAACTTCCATTTCAGGTAATCCAAATTTTTCATAAATTTCTTTACCTATAGTAGTTTTTAAATCATGGAATGAAGGTAAGCAGTGTAAGAATATAGCTTCATCTTTAGCATATCCCATAGCTGTTTTATTAACTTGATATTTACTTAATAAGTTAATTCTTTCTTCCCATACTGAATCTGGTTCTCCCATTGATACCCAAATATCTGTATAAATTACATCAGCATTAGTACATCCTTCTTCAACTGATTCAGTAAATCTTAAAGTAGCTCCGTTTTGTTTTGCTATTTCTTCACATTTAGCTATTAATTCAGCTTCAGGTTTTAATTCTTTTGGTCCACATGCTGTAAAGTTTAACCCTAACATTGCACAAGCAACCATTAATGAGTTTGCAACATTATTTCTAGCATCTCCCATGAAAGTAAAGTTTAATCCTTTTAAGTAACCAAAATGTTCTTCTATAGTTAACATATCTGCTAACATTTGTGTTGGATGGAACATATCAGTTAAACCATTCCATACAGGTACACCTGCATAGTGAGCTAAATCTTCAACTATTTGTTGAGAAAATCCTCTATACTCAATACCATCATACATTCTTCCTAATACTCTTGCTGTATCAGCTATACTTTCTTTTTTACCCATTTGAGAAGAACCTGGATCAAGGTAAGTAACACCCATTCCTAAATCCATTCCTGCTACTTCAAATGCACATCTAGTTCTTGTAGAAGTTTTTTCAAATAATAATACTATATTTTTCCCTTCTAAATATCTATGTGGTGTATGAGTTAATTTTAATTCTTTGAATTTTTTTGATAAATCAATTAAATATCTAATTTCTTCTGTACTGAAGTCTAATAATTTTAAAAAGTGTTTCCCTTGTAAATTTTTTGGCATTATATTTCTTCCTTTCATTTCTAAAAAAGTTATTAATTTATTTTTTTTATTTTTCATCCCTTACTAAAGGCATAGACATACATCTTGGTCCTCCACGTCCTCTTGATAATTCGGCACTTGGCATTTCAATAACATTTATTCCATGTTCTCTAAGTAATGCATTAGTAACATCATTTCTTTCATAAACTATTACTTTACCTGGAGCTATACATAAAGTATTTGAACCATCATTCCATTGTTCTCTTTCTGCAGCTATTCTATCTCCACCACCACAAGGTATTAATGTAACTTTAACACCCATATATTGTTCTAATATTTCTTCAAGTTTACCTTCTTTTGGTGTTACTTTTACTTCATTACCATCTCTAGTTAATTCAAATACTTGTAATGGTCCTAAAATTTCAGGATGTACACTAAATTTGTCATGGTCTATTTGTGTGAATACTGTATCTAAATGCATCCATGCTCTTTTTTCAGCTATTCTAAATGCTAATATTGCTTCTATATTTGAATTTGCTTCATCAAATAATAAAGTTTTTGCCGCTAAATCTATAGCTGCTGCTTCAGTTCTTTGAGAGATTCCTATTGCTAATACTTTATCATTAATGTTTAATACGTCTCCACCTTCTATATGGAAAGGATTAGTTCTATCATAGAAGAAAGTAACTTGTCCTTTATATTCTGGATGATAATGGAATATATAATATGCATAAATAGTTTCTCTATTTCTTGTTACAGAGTACATTCTATTTAGTATTACACCATTTTGAGTTGATGCAAATGGATCTCTTGTAAAGTATAAGTTAGGCATAGGATCTAAAATTAATTCTGTTGGATCTTCTAAATAACTTACTAAATCTTTTCTAGGAAGTTTTAATTCAGACATATTAACACCTTCCATAGTTTTAAGAACCATTTCTTTAGTATCTGTATAACTTAAGAAGAAATTTAATAAAGCTTCTTTGTATACTTCAAGTTGTACTCCACCTTCTTCAATAAATTGTTTCAAGAATTGAACTTTTAATTCATGAGAAGTTTCTAAAGTTTCAGCAACTAAATCTTCTAAGTAAACTACTTCAACTCCATTTTCTCTTAAAATTTCAGCAAATCTATCATGTTCTGCTTGAGCTACTTTTAAGAAAGGTACATCATCAAATAGTAATCTTTCTAAAGTATCTGGTGTTAAATTCAATAATTCTCTACCAGGTCTGTGTAGCAATACTTTTTTTAAAGTGTTAATCTCACTTCTTACATTAATAACCATACATTTTCCTCCTGTATATTTTATTTTACAATAAAGTATACCTCTATTTTTAAAATATATATGGAATTTTTTTTATATTTTTTTTGTAAAATATGTTCAAAATTTATTCTATATAAAAAAAGGTGATTCTGGGTTTTAAAAAAATCCTTGAATCACCTCTTTCTTTTCTGTATAATTTAGTTACCACACAAAACTATCAGAAAGGATTGATAAACATGTTTTCTAAAATCAAATTTATCTTCACTAACTCTATCAAGAAATTTTTCTCTAATAAACATATTGAGCATATCAAAAACTCAATTAATAAATTTCTTGCTTGTGGTGATTTAAACAAAGGTTTTGTTACATATAGATGTCCTAATTGTGATTTTAAACATAAAATGAAACTTACTTGTAAGTCCAGATTATATAATTCTTGTGGTTACAACTATTCTATTAAATGGACTAATTCTATTACTAATCATGTTATTAATATACCCTCATAGACATGTTCTTTTTACTGTACCTGAAGAATTTAGAAGATTTATAGCTTGATTTATAGCTTATGATAGACTTATTCTTTCTAAAATGTCTTCTGCTTTTAACTAAATATTTAAATATCAATTTCATAATATTCATGATAAAAATAAAATAAAATCATATATCCCTACTAACTATTTTACTAACTCAGATATAATTTACTACGGCCTAATTACTGTTATTCATACTTTCGGTAGAAATCTTAAATTTAATCCTCATATTCATGCTATTGTTTCTCTTAGTGGTTTCAATAAATATTTCGAATATAAAAAACTTAATTACTTTCATGTTAATTCTATTGCTAATCAATGGAAATTTCTTCTTTGTAATTTAATTAAAAATGGTAACTACCCTAAAAATATTATTAAACAAAAAGCTATTAATATTGTTAATTTCATGTATAAAAAAAGATGTTAGATTCTCCTTTAATGTTGGTGATAATGATGTTAATAATCCTAAAGGTATTATTAAGTATCTTGGTATATATCTTGCTAGAGTTCCTATTGCTGATTATAAAATTACTGATATTGATTTAGATAATAATAAAGTTACTTTTATGTTCAATGATTTAGCTAACGATAAAAATATTACTTTTCATACATTAGATATTAATGAATTTGTTGCTAAATTACTTTTTCATCTACCATATAAACATTATTAATATATTTGGTTTTTATGCTAGAAGAAAATCAAATAAAATTAAATTAGCTTTAGCATTATTTAAAACTAAATTTACTAAAGTTACTTCTTTATTTAGAAAAAATTTTAAAAGTATTTGGGAGTTTGATCCTTTTATGTGTCCTAATTGTGATGTTAAACTTAAAATTCATGAGATTTTTGTTTCAAGTCCTTTTGGCCGACCATATCATAAAATATATAGTTAATATAGCCTATTATTTAATAGGTATTTTTCTGTTACTAAAAAATATTATTTTTTCATTTCTTCTTTTGATTTTTCTATAGAATTTAAAATTATATACGATTCTATACAGTTTATTAAGTTTCTAATTTCCTATAGAAGAACAAAAAAATGTACCTCAAAGTTTAAATATTTTATGTTTAAACTTTTATTGGTACATTTATAAACTATTTCTTAATAAATTCTTTCATTAATCTCTCTAGTTCAGATACTCTATCTTCAAGAGATTTATTTTTTTCTTTTAATTCTTTAACTTCATTATCCAATTCATAAACTTTTTCATCAAGTAAATTTATATTTCCATTTCTTTGTAATGTTAACATATCTTTTCTTCTTGATTCTAATTTGTCAAATTGATATCCAAGTCCTGCTCCAAGTGCAACATGTCCTTTAGTATTTAATGATCCACTTGCCTTATATACTAAGTTTCCTGTTTCATTTAATCCTGATAATCCTAATGCAAATGCATGTTCTCCGTTATAGTATCCATATGCTCCTGCAATATTATGTCTATGTCCTGCTATGTTACTTACTTGTGGTAAGTTTGCCATTGCTACTGCACTTGCTACTCCTGAATTTGCTGCAACTCCTTTTCCAAGTTCATCTTTTACTTTATCTGATAAATCTATTGTAATGTCTGTTCCTTCAGCTGTAGTCTTCACTAACTCAGAACCCTTAATATTAAATTGTATTCCTCCATCTTTATTTAAGCTTTGTTCATCTGTTTCTCCAGTATCTCCACCTAATTTGATGGTATTATTCCCTAAATTACTTACATTAGTATTTATACTATCATGTAAAGATTTTAATTGATCTTCTGTTGCTGCTTGTCCACTAGTTATATTAGTTGGATTAAATGTCTTATTACTTAATCCCCCTATTGTTCCTGTTGTTCCATCTACTGTAACTGCTTTATCTCCACTACCTAGTGTTACTTTATCTGCAAGTTTAATATCATAAATTGTATTACCATCTTTTCCTTCTTTAGATGTTAATGTTACATTTCCTGTAGTAGAATTTGCCTCTTCTCCTTCGTTTGCTGTTATCTTAGTTGAAAGTTTCTTAACATCTCCTATATTTGCAGCATTTGTTTCTACATTTCCTCCTGATGCAACATTAGTTATTTGATTTCCTCCATTATCTAATCCTGTATTTGATAATGTTACTGGATTTTTTCCTGCCTCTGATGGTGTTAATGTTATACCTGTAGGATTAATTACTGTAGTATTTCCATCAGCATCTTTAAACTCTGCACTTGTTAAATCTTTTAACTCTTTTGATAACTTAACTTCTAACTTACCATCTTTTGCATTTACCCCTATGTTGTTGTCTGATAATTTATCCTTATCTGCTCCTCCAACTATTTCTAATTTCTCATTTAATGCTTTCTTAATGATATTGTCTTCACTATCTCCATTATCTCCTGCAAATTTTAATCCGTCATTTAGTGTCGCTACTTCTTCTTTTACTGGTGCTCCATCTTTATCTAATATTGGATTCCCTTCTGAATCTTTTGGTTCATATACTATTCTTGTCTTACCATTTGGATTTAAACCATCTAATCCATCTTTCCCATTTGATACTTGTATATCTGCTGATTTTCCATCTGCACCTTTTAATCCTATTGTTCCTACTCCATCTTTTCCTGATAGTGATACTGCATCTTTTCCATCTTTTCCAGAAATACCTAGCTTACCATCTAAACCATCTTGTCCATCTGGCCCTTTTATTGTTACTCCATCTTTTCCTGTTTCTCCCTTTAACTCTATACTATTTATTCCTGTTATATCTTTTGATAATGAATATGTAAAGTTTTTACCATCTTGTTTTATATCTAAATTATCCCCAGCTTTTAATGTTACTGTTTCGTCTTTAGATACCTTACTTACTGATACTGTCCCTGATGTAGTTCCACTTCCTTCTTTTCCTGATGTTACATTAAATCCATAATTACTTATGTTAGTATTTATACTATCATGTAAAGATTTTAATTGATCTTCTGTTGCTGCTTGTCCACTAGTTATATTAGTTGGATTAAATGTCTTATTACTTAATCCCCCTATTGTTCCTGTTGTTCCATCTACTGTAACTGCTTTATCTCCACTACCTAGTGTTACTTTATCTGCAAGTTTAATATCATAAATTGTATTACCATCTTTTCCTTCTTTAGATGTTAATGTTACATTTCCTGTAGTAGAATTTGCCTCTTCTCCTTCGTTTGCTGTTATTTCAAATTTAGTTGCTTTTATTGCATCATGTATGTTATCTTTACCAGTATCTCCAATATTAGTCATTGTAATTTCACCAGCATTATCTCCACTTGGTGTTATAGTTGCATTTCCACCTAAAATTGTCTTAGTAGCAGTTGTTAAATTACCTAAAGCATTGTTAGTTGCATAAAGTTGTGATCCATTTATTGCATCTGTACTAGTTTTACTAATTTGACCTGCTGCTACATTTTGTAATTGTCTAGTAATTCCTTCATTTTTATTACCTATAGAAACAATTGAATGTGGATTATTTCCTGCAAAACCATTGTATGTTAGTGGTCCTACTATTGCTTCATTTGTTGCTACTGCAGCATCTGTAGAAGAATATGATCCTAAAGAAACTGATGAGTCTATTGTTGCAACAGATGAGTTACCTAATGCTGTTGAATTATTTCCAATTGAATTTGCTCCACTTCCTAGTGCTGTTGATTCATCTCCTGTTGAATTAGCTGTTGCTCCTAATGCAATAGAACTTAATCCTTCAGAACGAGCATTAGCTCCAAGTGATACCGAAGCTATACCTCCAGAAAATGATTTTTCTCCAATAGCAATTGCTCTAAGAGCATCTTCACTTGTATTTGCATAATATCCAGCAGTAATTGAATTATTTCCTAATGCTCCTGCTTTAGAATCTATAGTACCATTATTAGTTACTGGATTGCCAACAGCCTGATTTGGATCATTATTATTTGTATGAAAATAAGTTAATGTAGTATTACTTAATTTTTTTATAACTTCATTTAACTGTGAACCATTAATAGCATCTGTTGAAGTTTCGCTAACTTCACCTGCCGCAACATTTTTCAGTTGTCTTTCATACCCAATTTTTCCAAAAGAAACTATATCACCTGAAACAATTTTTTCTCCTCCAGCCCAATTATATGTAACTCCATTGTATTCATAAGTTTCCTGTTTTCTCCCAGGTCTATCTGTAGAAGAACCTGGTCCAATAGCAACTGAATTGTCTAGATTGGCTGTGGCCCCTGATCCAATTGCCATTGTATTTATTTTTTCAGCTCTTGCTCTTAATCCTATTGCAATACCTAAATCTTCTGCTTGTGCTTGAGTTCCTATAGATATTGCCATTGTATTTGCAGTTGTTGGTGTGTATCCAGTAAATTTATATCCTGGAGTTAATTCAATTCCTGTAAAATTCTTAAAAGCATCCTTTAAAGTAGCCCCCTCAACTACATTCCCATCTACGTCTGTATAAGTAACTGTTTTTTCTATTGCTTTATTAATATCATCTCCACCTATTGCAATTGATGTATCACCATATGCAACAGTATTTCCACCAAGGGCAATACTTTGGTCCCCTTTAGCCCATGCACCATATATGTTTTTTTTCTTTACAGCTTCCCAAGATTCATTTAATAAATTTCTTGGACGAGGATTATCTCCAGCACCTATAGCTATTGATTGATTTATAGATTTTACACCATCACCAACTGTTGTAAAATTACCTATAGCTATATTACTTCTCTGGTAATTCTCTCCTGGTTTACCATAGATATCCCCACCAAGAGATAAACTATGTGAAACATCATATACCTTAGCTGTATTTCCTATTATAGTATTATACTGCCTTGCTGTTGTAGAACCTGCTGATTCATAATATCCACCTATAATCAAAGATTTATTCAATTTTGTTTTTCCAGTAGGTATATTATACCCTGCATCAATTAATATAGTTTCCGTAGGTTTATTTGCAGGATCTGTATTATATTCTTTTTGAGTACCACCCTCAAAAGCAGAATATGATATTGTACCACCTAAAGCTAATAATCCTGTTATTAGAAATACTATTATTGTTTTAGAATCTATACTTACTTTTCTTTTAAGCCATCTCTTTAATTCATTTATTTTCATAAAATTTTGTATGATATTTTTATTTATTAAAATCTACCATACATTTCCTCCTTTTCATAATATATTTACCTTAGTAGTATTATACACCCCCCCGGATTTTGTCAAATTTAAAAAAAACTAAAAGTTAATGATAAATAGAAATTACAAATGGTAAAAAAGTCAATGTTTAGAATGAAATGCACAAAATGTCAAGCAAAAATGAAAATGCAGTTAAAAATTAATGATAAAATTAATATTTAAGTATATTTAAGAGAAGTTAAATCAATAAAATATGTTTCAAAATTAATAGGAGTTTCCTTTCACACAATACTAAGAGAAATTAAAAATAGAAGGGTCCTAAAATTAAACTCTATATTACCATATGGACATATTTCAACAATTGATGAACATAATTGTGACATATTAAAAAACAACCCGTAGTTTGTAATAAGTGTCCTAGATTTCATAAGAATAATTTTAACTATGATTTTGTTGTTTATGATTCTATTAAGGCAAATG
This sequence comes from Streptobacillus felis, assembly GCF_001559775.1. Taxonomy (NCBI): domain Bacteria; kingdom Fusobacteriati; phylum Fusobacteriota; class Fusobacteriia; order Fusobacteriales; family Leptotrichiaceae; genus Streptobacillus; species Streptobacillus felis. The sequence continues at coordinate 19,505 of NZ_LOHX01000101.1, forward strand.
AAATGTATTTATAAAGGAATAACAAAAAAAGTAAACCAAAAAGAGATAAATTTCTTAAATTAGTTGAAAAATATATAAGTAAAGGTCAACCAATATCTCATATATTAGTAAATTTATACAAAAAATATGGCGAAACTATTTATGATTGGTCTAGATAATAAAAGTAAAATAATATAGTAATTTTTTAGAATATGTTAAAAAAAATCCAAATGAAACAATAACATACATAGATTTAGTAGAAGGTTGTAAATGTCCTAATTATTCATCTTTTTTACTAACTATGGTAATAACTTCAAAACAATTTTTATTTGTTTTTAAAATAGAAAATAGGAAAGCACAAAGTGTTATAAAAATTTTATATAAAATGTTTAGAAAGTTATTTGATATAATGTTATATGATTAGTGGAATGAGTTTTTAAAATTTAAAGAAATAACAAAAAGTATGTATAATTTATATTCACAAAGCTGCAAAATACTTTACTGTGATACAGCAAGTCCAAAACAAAAACCAAATATAGAAAATATACAAAGAATATTTAGAAGATATGTAACAAAGGGGAGAAATGTTTTTATCATCTTATCCAGCAAGAATACTAAAAGCATTAAATATATAGGAAATAAACGCAAATGATATTATTTCAAGTACGTATAATAAAAATAACAAATAATCAAGATAATTTGAGAATATTGAAATAAGTCTGTAAATTCTTCAAATTTGCTTTTATTTCAAGATTCTTATGATATTTGATATTTAATTTATAAACGACTCAAGATATTATATCTGTTTTTTAAAGCACGACAATATAGAGGGTGTGATTTTAAGACATATACCCATAAACTGAGAACATTTTTTTAAAAATTCATTTTATAGATTTAAGGAACTATTCCTAATAAAATTGGTAATAGTTCCTTTTAAATTTAGATTTTTCATGAGTTTATAAGTTGATTAATATCTTAACTATCTTTCAATATTAATTTATTTGGAAATATTTTATTTAAAATTAATACCATCTATACAATTTTGATATAAAAATTTTTTTATTTCATCCATATTATTTGTTTCATAGAATTTAATTAATAATTCTCTAAATATTTCTTGATGTTCAATGGGTATTGAAATAACCCCTCTCCCATTTTGTATTAGAATTAAATTTGCAATCAACATAGATGTTCTTTTATTACCATCATAAAAAATTTGTGTTCTCATCAAATACAACATTATTGTTAATGCTCTATCAGTAACATTTTCTATTTTTTCAAATTCAATTAAATTATGTTCAATCACTTCTTTAATTGGTATTTCTGGCTTCCAACTTGTTCCACCCATTGTTACATCAGATTTTCTAATATCTCCAGCATAAGGAACAACATTATATTCTCCAACAATTTTATTTACTTGAGATATAAATTTAAAATCTAAAGGAATATCTATATTATCTAATATAAATTGCCAAGCATGTTTTAAATTCGTAATACTATTTATATCTTTTATTCTAAGTCCACTTACTGACATACCTTCATAAATAATTTCAGTTTGAGGGAATGTAACAGCAATACCTTCAAGATTTGCAGACTTCCATAAATAATCAACTAAATTTCTTTTAACTACAAATATATTTTCTTCTAAAGTCATTGAATATTTATCTTTTAGTATTTTATTTTTCATGAATATATTCCTTTCATCTGTTAATTTAATTATAATCTATAATCATTTATGGTTCTTACTATTAAAACTTAAACATTTATCTAGTTTAGGAGACAGAAATTAATTTTTACCATATTTTTTTGAATTTTCAACATCCTAATAATTAGACATAATATTTCCATAATTTTACTCTTTCATTAAAATGTTTATTACTTTCTCTTAATAACATTATACATTATAAAATATCATAAAATCAACATTTTAATCATTCTATATTAAATATAGTATGAAGGTTATATATATTTCAAAGTCTTATTACACTACCTTCATAATTATTGTTTGAACTTGCAAATTTAATTTTATAATCAAACTTTGGCTTAGTATAATTTTTATTTTCTAATACAAAAAGAAATGCTAGTTAAGCAATACTTTTCTAGCATTTCTATATTTTTATTTTTTCAGTACTTCTTGTAACATTTTTTCAAGCTCTAATATTTTATTTTCTAAGTTTTCAACTCTATTTTCAAGTTCATAAACTTTTTCATCAAGTAAGTTAATATTTCCATTTCTTTGTAATGTTAACATATCTTTTTTTCTTGATTCTAATTTGTCAAATTGATATCCAAGTCCTGCTCCAAGTGCAACATGTCCTTTAGTATTTAATGATCCACTTGCCTTATATACTAAGTTTCCTGTTTCATTTAATCCTGATAATCCTAATGCAAATGCATGTTCTCCGTTATAGTATCCATATGCTCCTGCAATATTATGTCTATGTCCTGCTATGTTACTTACTTGTGGTAAGTTTGCCATTGCTACTGCACTTGCTACTCCACTAGCTGCAGAAGTAGCCTTTTCAACTGCTTGTTTTATTTTATCATCAGCTTTATTTATTGCATTAAAAACTGTATCTCCTGTGACAAGATTGTTATCTCCAGCTTCTACTTTACCTGATTTATCTATAGAAATATTTAAATCTCCGTCAAGAACTTTACCATTTCCTGTTACTGTTATTCCAGTTCCATTTAAGTTTCCTTTTATTAAATCAGAAGAACTTAATTTACCATCTAATTCATTTTTCAAATCATCTGATAATTTATCTTTTGTTATTGCTCCATCTTTTAACTCTATGCTTAAATCTTCTGTTCCAAGTATTCTTCCATTTCCATTAGTCACAGTTAAAGTATTACTTACAACATTTCCCTTTTCTAATTTGTTTGTTAAGTATTCATTAGTTATGTTTTCATCTGATAGCTTATTATCTATTTCATTTTTTAAATCATTTGATAATTTATCTTTTGTTATTGCTCCATCTGTTATACTTAATTCTAAATTAGAATCTAGTAATTTACCATTTCCTGTTACTGTAATTCCATTACCAGTTAAATTTCCTTTTACTAAATCTGAAGCATTTAATTTACCATCTAATTCATCACTTAAATCTTTAGATAACTTATCTTTTGTAATTGTGCCATCTTTTAATTCTATAGTTAAATCATCTGTTCCTATTACTCTACCTTCTCCATTAGTTACTTCTAAAGTATTACTAACTACATTACCTTTTTCTACATTTATTGTAACCTTATTTCCAGCTGCACTAGTTGTTATTCCATTTTCACCTTTTATTTCAAAATTAAGTTCTTCACTCAATTTTTTCTTGTCTGTTTTACCTGTATTACCTTCAAAAATTATAGGATTTTCATGAAGTAATGAAACTTTTTCTGCTACAAAAAATAGTTGTGATCCATTTATTGCATCTGTTGATGAGCTACTTATCTCTCCTGCTGCAACATTTTTTAATTGACGTTTATCATTTCCATTTCCTATAGAAACAACCGAAGTTGGTGTATTTCCAGCAAATGTTCCATATGTTACTTCCCCTTTACCTCCATCAATATTTGCATTAGAAAATGGTGTAGGTTCACTTGTAACTGAATTAGCACCTAAAGCTATTGCATTCTCATTTCTTGCTTGTGCTGATTTTCCTATAGCTATTGCATTTAATGCATTTGTTTCTGAATTACTACCTATAGTTATTGAATCTGCAAGATATCCAAAAGCTCTAGACCCAATAGCAATTCCTCTTTCTCCTGTTGGACCTGTCCAAGCATAATCCCCTATAGCAACTGAACTTGCTCCAATGGCTTGTGTTTGGCTAGCTCCTATTGCTACAGTTTTATTTCCTCTAGAAGTAACTCCTGATCCTAAAGCAACTGATTCAGACCCTATTGAATTTACTGAACTTCCTAAAGCAATAGATCTAATTCCAGTTGAAGTTGAGTTATTCCCAAAAACTGTAGTGCTTTCTCCATTTGCTAAAGATAAGTGCCCTACTGAAATTGAATTTTTACCATTAGTATTTGCCTGATATCCAACAGACACAGAATTTTCACCAATATTTGTAATATTGTTTCCAATTGCAATAGAGCCTTTTGAATTTGCATGTGAATTAAATCCAAAAACTGTAGAACTATCTTCTTTAGCTATTACTTTATTACCAAAAGCAACTGAATTTAATCCTATAGATTCTGTATTCACTCCAAAAGCAGTTGAATTTTCGGCTCTTGCTATAACCCTATTACCAAAAGCTGCCGAATTTTTCCCCTTACTTCCTGCATATCTACCAACTGCAGCTGATTCACTCCCTACTGAATTTGACTCTATTCCAACAGCTGTTGAATAATATCCTAAAGCATGGTTCCAAGCTCCTGTTGCAACTGCCCATCTATTCCCTACAACATTTTTGTATCCAATAGCAGCCATGTCTACATTACCTTGATCTCCTGCTTTTAATCTATTAGTTGCCCCTATCGCAATTGCCATACTAGTACCATCTTCAATAATATTTCCTAATTCTATTTTTCTACTTCCATCAGCTTTTTAATCAAGACCTAATATAAAATTTTCAGTCCCATTACCATAATTATTTGTCCCAGATATATTGTTTATTGTCTGATAAATAGTATCTGAATAACTTGTAACTGATAAAAATGCAATTATTGCATATAAATATCTTTTTTTCATAATTCAACTCCATTTTTATATTTTTTTTATTTTTTTATTATACACCCCCCCACTTTTTTGTCAATAAATTTTAATGTAAAATTGGCTGTTGAAAAGTCCTGATTAATAAAAAGAGGTAAAAATATGTGAGTTATCATATAAAATTTACCTCTTTTTTCTTACAAAAAAAAGTATATTAAACCACGTAAAACCTAGTAAAAATGTAGGTTTTATGGTATAATATACTTATGAAATCTTCTACTAATTATACAACTAATTATACAACTTTTTCTGAAATAAAGCAAATGAAACTTTTTAATGCTTTCTACTACCAAATAGAAAATGGAGATCCTGTATTGGAATTAATAAATATATTGGAGGGATTAGATTTAACTGAATTTAAAAAGCTGTTCCAATACAAAAGAAAGATTAATCCTATTAGACTTCTAGCAGTAGTAATTTATGCTTATTCAAGAAAAATTACATCACTTATAGAAATAGAAACATATTGTAAAGAAAATATTAAATTTAAATATCTACTTGATAGTGCACCTGCACCAGATTACACAACTATCTCTAAATTTATGAAAAAATGTGAAAATGTTTTAGATGATATATTTATTCAGTTTAATAGAAGAATATTAGAAAAACAAAACATTAACACAAAAAGTATATATATTGATGGAACTAAACTAGAAGCATATGCTAATAGATATACTTTTGTATGGAAAAAAACAATTATTAAAAATAGAGAAAAAAATAATGTAAAAATAAAAGAACTTATCAGTGAATTTAATTCATATTATGATATGAATTTAATTAATTTAGAAGAAATAATAAATTATCTATTATCAAAAAATATCGAAATGGTTAAAGGAAAAGGTAAAAGAAAATCATTTGAACAAAAGCTTCTAGAAAGATCTTTATCTTTCTTTGAAAAAAATGAAGAATATGAAAAACATCTTAATATAATGGGAGATAGAAATAGTTATTCTAAAACAGATAATGATGCTACATTTATGAGAATGAAAGACGACTATATGAATAATGGTCAATTAAAACCTGGATACAATTTACAAATTGGTGTATGTAGTGAATTAATTATTGGATTTAAAGTCTTTTCTAATCCTACAGATATAAATACTTTAATACCATTTTTAGATTTGTTAATTGATAAGGGGTATGAATTAAATAATATAGTTGCAGATGCAGGATATGAAAGTCTTGTAAATTATGAATATTTAGAGAAAAATAATTTAAATTCATATATTAAACCACAAAATTATGAACAATCTAAAAGTAGAACTTTTAAAAATGATTTAAATAGAATAGATAATTTAGTATATTACGAAGAAAAAAATGAGTTGAGTAGAAAAGATGGATTAATATTTGAGTATATAGAAGACAAAAAAATTAAAGGTATAAATTACAAAATATTTAGAAATCCTGAAACAGATAAGTTAGTTAAATTTAACTTTAAATTTAGAGAATATAGTAAAAGGTCTAGAGAAAATATAGATTCTAAATTAGGAAAAAAATTAAGGTTAAATCGTTCAATTCAAGTAGAGGGTGCATTTGCAGTAATAAAGGAAAATATGAAAGTTAGAAAATTAAAGGTTAAAGGTAAAAAATCTGTTAATAGAGAACTTACTTTCATAATGATGGGATATAACTTTAAGACTTATATGAATAAAATAAAGAATAATAAAAAGGGTGAGATATTGCATAAAATAAAAGAATTAGCATAGATGTTTAAAAAAGTAATACCCTTATTTTTGTTATGCTTAAAATGTAATTAAATAGAAGGAATCATCTAATTTTTAGATTAATCCCTTCTATTTTTTTGAGCATAACATTGAAAAGCTAAAAATTATTCACTTTTCAACAGCCCCTTCTATTTAATTAAATGAACACATTTAGTTTTATTCCAATATTTTTCTGCAATTTTTGCAACCTCTGCAAACATTTCTTCTTCGCTTTCTTTTGAAAAAACTAATTGTTTTTCTTCTTCAGTAAAATCTTTAATTATTTCTTTTACTCTTTCAGGAATTTCTATCATATCTTTCACCTACCATTTATATTCTAATCCTGTTTTTATATTAAATTTTAATCCTTTAAAGTCTTTATTTTCAAAATCAAAAGGCATAGAAGTTCTTAATGTAGCATTCAATCCTTTAAATATATCATATTTTACCCCAAATTCTGGAGATATCGTATTATTTATAGTTATCTTTCTGCTTCCAAATAATTTTTCATCTTCTACTATAACTTTATTCATAGATGTATAATCAACTTTTAAATTATGCATAGCACCAACTGAAAGTATTAATTTTTCAATAGGGTTAAAGTTATATCCTAAATAAGTATCTAATTTCCCTATTATCTTCTTATTTTCTAACAATAAAGTCTCTTCATTTTCTTTAGTTTCAACTTTTACTTCTGGTGTTTTTTTCAGTAATTCTATAAGTTCTGATTCTTTCATTTTAAACCATGAAGATGAACCTTTATATAGTTCTCTATATCTTGAAATATAGTCAGAACCTTTATCTACAGCAAATTTAAGCATATCTTCATATGGTGCATTTTCATCATATACAACATCATTTTCAGGTAAATTTAATATAGAATTATCATATGTTCCATCTGTTACAAATCCTTTTAACTTCCAATAAGAATTTGTCGTTCTTGTTTCGATTCCTGTTCCTTTAAGTTGTTTAAATTCATAACTAATATCTAATTTAGTATTAAAATCAATCCCTAAACCTTTACTATATTTTGCATCGACTAAAAAATTATATTTTTCATAATTTAATTTATTTACATATTCTGTTCTAGTATTTGTTTGATCATAATTTAATTTCTTAAAGTAAACATAATTTCTTGGTCTTTTATAGTAATTTTTGTATGTCCAGAATAAATAGTCCTTACTCTTACCTTCTAACTCACTTGCTCTTGGAGTTTCTTCTCCTGTTGTTTCAGTGCTTCCTCTCTCTTCAGCATTACCTTTAATAGATGAGGCTTTAATATTTATTTTAAAGTCTCCTTCCTCTTTTCTTATATCCACAAAAGGAGTTAAGATATATTCTAGCTTTTTATCAAAAGTAATTCTAGGTACTTTTTCAGATATTCTTTCATACTCTTTTTCATTTCTATCCTTTAATGTTTCTAGAATTTCTGGAATCAATTTTTCTTTTAATATTTCATTTTTTGATTTAATTATTTTTCTAAAACCTAAAACACTTGAAAATTCTGTATCTTTTGAATATTCAAGCCCTAATTTAGTAACTATTTCTTTTCCTTCTTTCGCTAAAATTAATCTTGGCTTAACTGAGAAATTAGCTATTAATGGATTAAGTGATAAACTGAAATCTATATCTTTATCATTACCATCTATATCAGCTCTTAAAAAAGTAGCATCTGCCATTGCTTTATATCCTAGATAGTATCCTAAATCTGAGCCAAGTATAGCACCTGCTTCAATATTACCTGAAGTTTTAAATTTAATAGGATTTCTCTGACTAAATATCGTATCTGCAAAACTATCATCTATTAAGTATTTTATTTCTCCACTATATATTCCTCTTATACCTGCAGGCGCATCTTTTCTTATACTTATAGGTACTTCTAAATGAGTTGAAAATATATAATTATTATATGGTCTATACCTCATTGTAATTCTTGGAGATACTATATTATATACTTCATACGTTGATTTAACTGGTTCACTTTCTACTGTAGCTATATAATCAGATTGATGTATGTCTCTTTTTAATTTAGTATTAGTAGTAGCTTCTTTCTCAACTAAAACTTTTTCAGTTGTTTCTGAAACTATTATAGTTTCTCCTTCTTTTCCTATTGGATTATTTTTATTATCTCTTTTTGCAATATTATTCCATTTAATTTTATCACCATTTTTATCAGTAAATGATTTAGGATTAATCCAACCATAATCACCTATATGTCTTATACCTAAACCTACATTAAATTTATCAGTACTTGGTATATCAAGCCCAAAATAAGTATCCGTATTTAAATTAACTGTATCATATACATATTTTTCACTATTATCTTTTCTAAATAAATTATTTTTTGCAAAAGATAGTGCCATCTTAGTATCAAATTCTATTAATCCTTCTTTATACATAGCATCAAATCCAAGGTGATTTGATTTTTTAATATATCCATATTTCTCTGAATCAACATATATATTATCATTTAATAATAATGCTCCACCCACTTTATAGTTTTTACCAAAATGTCCAGCATTTAATCTTATCTTAGTAGAATATCTTGCCTTATTGTCTTTTAAATCAACATCTGAAAATGATTCCTTTAATTCATCTTCATATTTCATCATATTTCTTTCTTTTTCACTTTGGTGTAGATACATCCCTCTTAACATATCTATACCTTTAATTTCATAAGGATTTTTAACTATATCTTGGATAGTAGGTAAATATTTAATAACTTCTTGTATCTTCCCTCCACCAAATATAGCACCTAAAATACCATCTAGTACTAAACCTGTAGTGCTCGTATTTGCAAGTTCTTTTATCTTATCAAATTTGTATTCTCTACCTATTTCATTTAATACATATTTATTCATATCTGGTCCAAAATAGTGCCATCTTTCTTTTAATTTATATGTATCACTTACAACTAAAGGACCATTATCATATCCTTCAGATGGTCTAGGTGGTTTTTTCATCCCATTATCATATAAATAATCTGCATCTAATTCATCAGATTTTATCTTAGTATAATCAAAGTCTTTAAAATATCCCGGTAAAAGGTAAGCAAATTCACTTGGAATTTGAGTCCATACTCCTATACTAGAATATTTTCTATCTAAAGGAACTCCTAATCTTTTATACATTTTTATAGCTAATTTTTCAGCTAATTTATTCATCTCGTTTTTATTTCCAATTTCAGAGCCAATAGACTGAAGTGCTGAAATTGAAAAAGATGTTAGTCCAGGTTTTTCATCTTTTTCTAATACTTTTGTAACACTTGAAATATTAGAAAAATTTGGATTAGAGTGTATTTCATCAAATACATTTTTAGCAATATATCTAAATGGAGAATCACCATATAAAGAACCTGAATAATGTCCAAGTATTCTTTGTGTTCCTTTAATTCCTGAAACTTCAGCTTTTTCTAAGTCAGCATATTCATTTTCATATTTTTCTTTTGATATTTCTGCAGGTGGATTTTTATATTCTTCTTTAAGAGTCCACTTTTTAAAATATTCAATTTTATCATATCCAGGTGCAGTATGTTTAATTTTATGTAATTCTTTTTCTAAATCATAATTTGATTTAACATTATTAAACAGCACCGAAGTATTTACATATGTCCCACCATTTCTATATTTTAAAGTAGGCCCTATATTTAAATTCTTATCTTGACCTTCAAAATCTAGCGAAACAGATAAACTTTTATCAGGTATAGGATTTATACTAAAGTTATAGTCTACAACCTTATTTTTTAAAGGTTTTTCTGTATCAATTTTGTCTATGTCTACTTTATCCTTACTCTCGCCTATAGCATAATAGTTAATTTCACCATTAACATATTTGTTTTCAGATGTTAATGAAATCTTTAATTTATCGATTTCATTATTACCCAAAAATTGAGTATGAGAGATTTGTTTTCCTAATACATCAACTTTAATTCCTAAACCAAGATAATTTTCTTTTAATTTAACACCCAATCTTTTTCTTAATTCAGCATTCTTAGATAGGTATTTAACTGCAAGCTCAACATCTCTGTTTAGTCCATCATATTCTGGAATATATATTTCTGGTTCCTGAACATTATTCGGGGCAGCACTTCCACCACTTACCTCAGCTTCATAATCACTATATTTCATAGGCCTTAGTAAATCTATCATAGGTGGGAATAATCTAACTACTGTTTCAGCACCATCTGCTCCAAATGTTGCATCCACACCAAATGTAACTTCTCCTTCTACATTACTCTTTTCCTCCATTGAATATGCAAGAGAAGAAAGTAATAATAAAAATAATAACTTTTTTTTATTCATAATACCTTTATGATAAAATATCATATCCTCCTTTTTATTAGCTTCCTAAAAAACCCCTAAGGATATTATAACTTAAAACTAGGAATATTACAATTAAAAATTAAGTTTAAAAACACTCAATTCTTTATATATGTCAAAAAAATGATATTTTTTTATTAGAAAGCATAATTCATTAAATTGATTGACAATTTATATTTGTACATGGTATATTTATTTTAAAATATATAGTGGGGAGAAAAATAATGAATAGAAATTTGTTTTTAGGAATATTAGCATATACAGTGGTCTATATCATCTTTCTTTTTATTGAAAAGAAAGATGGTATAGAGCCTAGATATTTTACTTTAATTAAACATTCATTTTTAGGTATTATAATATATTATTTTATTTTTTATAAATCAAAAAATAAATAATATTGAAGTTTTTGATATATATAAAAAACTGTACACCAATTTTCAGTGTACAGTTTTTTATTTCAATAACATAAGTAATGCGTAAACAACAGGTGCAAAAATAACTGTAAATATTCCTGTTATTATTATTGCAAGACCTGACATAGATCCTTGAACTTCTCCAAGTTCTACTGCCTTGCTTGTACCTATAGCATGTGAAGTTGTTCCAAGAGATATACCTTGTGCTATAGGATTATCTATTTTAAACCATTTAAATATTATTTCACCAAATATAGCACCTATATTACCACATATTATTACTACAACTACCGTAATAGATGGTAATCCATTCATTTTTTCAGTAACACCTACTGCTATTGCTGTTGTGATTGACTTAGGAAGTATAGATGCAATAATTTCATTTTCCATTTTCAATCCTACCATTATTAATCCAAGCATTACTAATAAAAGTAAGGTGCTTATTCCTATACCTAAAAGAATTTCCTTGTAGTATTTTTTTAATATATGAAAGTTCTTGTATAAAGGCATAGCAAGCGCTACTGTTGCAGGAACTATCATTCTATTAAATATTTCACTACCTTTATAGTAATTTTCATAAGGTATTTTTAATAAGTTTAAAAATAGTATTATGAAAATTATGGAAAAAATAGTTGGATTAATAATTGATGACTTAAGCCTTATAGATAAATATCTAAAAAAAGCAAAAGTTCCTATAGTTAAAAGCATACCAAATAAAGGGTCGCTAGTAATTTCCATAAGCATTATTTCTTATCCCCCTTTGATATTAAATATTGTGTTAATTTTCCTACAAGTACTAGTGATAATATTGTAGTAAATAGTGATATCAATAAGATACTCACCCAAATATTTTGTATATATTTAAAGCTTACCATAATTCCAACACCTGCTGGTATGAATAGCATAGCTAAATTATCAACTAAAAACTTTGATGTAGTCTCAACTTTTTCTAATTTAACTATATTATATTGCAGTGCTAAGAAAAACAGTATTAGTCCTATCACAGAACCTGGTATAGGTAAATTTAATATTTTACTTAGGCCCTGTCCTATGAAAGAAAAAGTTAATATATACAGTAATTCTATAATTATTTTCATTTTTTACCTCATTTTCTCTAATAGTTCATTCAATCCTGAAATAAGTTCAAGTCTTGTAAAAGGTTTAGAAATCAAAGCTTTTGCTCCTGATTTTAATGCAAGTTTTTGATAATATGGAATAAATAACATAGAAGAACAAATTGCAATATTTGCATCAGGATGATTTTGCATAATCTTAGCTGTTGCTTCAAGTCCATTAAGCCTTGGCATATTTATATCCATTATCACTATAGTAGGTTTTAATTCCTCATACATATCTATACTTTCTATTCCATCACAAGCTTCATATACTTCAAAATTAGAACTTTCTAGTATTTCTCTAATATTACCTCTGATAACTCCGTTATCATCTACAACAAGAGCCTTTTTTTCCATTTAATACCTCCTTACAAATTAAATATTTCTTCTATTTTTTTTGCTTCCCCATCATTATCATTAGTATCTACCATTTCAAGATCTTTAGCTATTTCTTTTAATAAATAAATGGCATTTCCCATAACATAGCCCTTACCTACTTCTTTTAACATTTCATAGTCATTTAAAGAATCTCCAAATGCAATAGCCTCAGATAATTTAATTCCATCTTTATTTAATATATATTCTGCAGCCTTAGCCTTATTAGCATCTTTATTAAATATTTCAAGACAGTTATTTCCAACAAATACTACATTTAAATCTGCATCTATTTCTTTTTGTATCTTTTCTCTTAATTTTAATAAACCTTCATGTTTACCTATGAAGTGCATCTTATTAAATGTTTTAGACATAAATTCTTCAGGTGATACTGTATTAGGAAAATATGGTTTATCCGGTCTTTCTTTTCTATAATACTCCTCCGCTTTTTTATCTGTTACTAACCATATATTTCTAAAATATCCATTTATTAATAAATCTTCACCACATGATTTATAGTCTATAGTTGCTATCTTTCTTACAGTTTCAAGATCTAAGGTATTGTTATATACTTCATTTCCATCCTCATCTAAAATTCTTGTACCATTTACAGTGATTAATGGTATTTTTACCCCTATAGAATCTGCTATTTCCTTAGTCGATGCATAAAGTCTTCCTGTAGCTATATAGAACTTATATCCTTTTTCTACAAATTTTTTTATAACTTTTTTACTATATTCACTTACTTCATGATTACTATTTAATAAAGTACCATCAAGATCTGTTACTACTGCTTTATACATTTTTTTCACCTTTTTTTAATAACCAATTTTTACCTTCTACCATTCTAGCAACTAGCATAGAAGCAACTGTATCTCCAGCTGCATTAATCATAGTTGCAGGTGGATCTATTAAATATCCTATAGTAGCAATTATAGGGAAGGCTTCAGGTGGGAAACCATATAGATTTACTATTAACATTTCTCCTATTAAACCTCCACCAGGTATACCTGACATTACTACTCCCCCTGCTATAGATAAAAGTATAGCAGTAAGATAAGTACTAAATCCTGTAAATGGAATATTAAATACACCAAATAGAAAAGATATTTTTAATATAGTTCCTATAACTGTTCCATCCATATGAGCTGTAGCTCCTATTGGTAATACTATATCAGATATATCTTTAGGAACTCCAATATTTTCACAAGCTTCTATATTTATAGGTAAAGTTGCTATAGAACTTTGAGTTGCAACTGCTGTAACAGCAGGGGATAATACATATTTTAAAGATTTAACTCCTTCTTTACCTCCAGCTACATATGCATATATAGGGAAGAAAATTAATATGTATAAGATACATAAAGGATAGTATATTAACATAGCCTTAGTATATGAACCTATTAATTCTTTACCATATTCTCCTACTAATGCCGCAAAGTAAGCACCTAAACCTATAGGAGCATAATACATAATATATCCTATCATTTTTAATAAAGTTTTAGATAAAGCATCTAAAAAGTTTGAAATTACTCTTCCTGATTCTCCTATTGCATTAACACAGAATCCGAAAAATATTGTAAATATTATTAGTGGTAGCATATTTTTTCTTGAAATTAATTCTGGAAAATCTGTAACAGTAAATGTTTTAACTATTTGATCCCATGTTGAAATAGTTTTTAACTCTGCAACTTCATTTACAACTATATTTACTCCTTCTGCAGGTGGAAATACCTTAACAACAAATAAGATTATTACTGAAGCTATAAATCCTGTAACAACAAATACTATAAGCATAGATCTAATTATATTCCCTAATCTTTTCATATTAGTCATATTAGAAATTGATGATGCTATAGTAGCAAATACAAGAGGTACAACTATAGTAAACATTAAGTTAATAAATAAGTCTCCAAAAGGTTTTAAAACCTTAGCCTTTTCTCCAAAAACAGCTCCTATTAAAGAACCTGTAATTATAGATAAAATTAAAATAATAGAAAATTTATATGACTGCCATATACTTTTTTTCTCCATTTTTCCTCCAAAATATTTTTATTTATTTTTTATTATACTTTTTTTATTATTCTCTTTCAACTATTAATTTTTCATTTTTGTATTCTTCTACAAGTTTATGTATAATTATAGTCTCTAATGCTAAATAGATAAATAAAATAGATAATACAAATATTATTATAGACAATAAAAAAATATATACAAATTCATCAATATTGCTTAATATTAAAAATATTGTTGCTACAAATATTGTAATGAATAAAGCAAAGATAAAAAAGTATTTGATATATCTTAACCATTTTGCCTTAACTACTTCCTTAAATTCAGCAAAAACATTTTTATTTTCTTCATCTTCGTTATTAATTAATACTACAAAATATGTAATATATAGAGAGGTAGTTATTATCATTATCATCCCATAAAATCTAGAAATTATTGCTCCAATAAGAGTATTTATTACTAAGTAAAAAATTACCGTTAATAATATATACAAGAATTTCTTATTACCAAAACTTTTACCACTAAATCTTTCTATAAAACTAAATTGTAAATAGGTTACAGAAAAAGTTAAATATACGGATATAACTATTACTAATAAAATGTTTTGATTTACAAAATTAATCAAAAAATATAAAGGTAATGAAAATATAAATGCCCTTGATATAATATACAAAATATTTGAAGAAAATGTCTTAAAAATTTCTTTTAAAATAATAATCACCCCTTAATTTTAAATACCTATTAATTATACCTTTTTTCACAAATAAAAATCAATTGATATATTTTATTTTTTTTGCTATCATATATTAACATCAAAAAGAAAGAAGGAAGGTGACAATGAAAAGATTAATTTATTTATTAATGTTTTTTGTTTTAATCAGCTGTGGAGCTAACACAGAGAAAAAGGAAGTTTTAAACATCTACACATGGGAATCATTTGTGCCAGATGAAATATTTGAAGATTTTGAGAAAGAAACTGGTATAAAGGTTAATGTAAGTTTCTATGATACTAATGATGTTATGCTTTCTAAATTATTATCAGGAGTAAAGGAATATGATATCATTTCTCCATCTACGGATTTTATAAAAGTTTTAAGAGACAATGATTTCTTAGAAAAATTAGACAAGTCTAAATTTAATAATGTTTTTGAAAACATTACTATTTCAAAAGATTTATTAAAAACTTATGATGAGAATCTAGATTATACTATACCATATAATTTATTTGCTACAGGTATAAGTCTAAAAAATGATTCAGTAAATCCTAAATATGCAGAAGAAAGAAGTTTAGAAATACTATTAGATCCTGAATACAAGTCTAGAATGACTATACTTGATGATTCAAGAGAAGTTATAGGGATGGCATTACAATATTTAGGATATCCATCAGACTCTAAAAATGATAATGAATTACAAGAGGCAAAAGATTTAATCTTAAAATGGAAAGAAAATATTGCTAAATTTGAAAATGTTACTTATGGTAAAGGTTTAACTACTGGTGAGTTTGTTGCAGTACATGGATATCAAGATGTATTTTATGAAATAGATGAGGAAGAATTTAAAGAATATACTTACTACTTACCAAAAGGGGCTATGATGTACATAGATACTATGGCTATACTTAAAGAGGCTCCTAATAAAGAAAATGCATACAAATTCTTAAATTTCCTATATCAACCTGAAAACTTTGTTAAAGTTTTAGATCAATTTAAAACGCCAAGTATATTCTCACATATTAAAGCAAACAAAGCTCCAATATTAGAACTTGAATATGTTTTACAAAATTCAACTTTACCTAATGCATTAGATGACGAGGCTAAAGAAAAACAAGACAAAATATGGAATGAAATAAAAGTTAAATAGATAGAAAAAGCATCAAAAGAAAACTTTGATGCTTTTTGTTTTAAAATACAATTTCAATTAATATTATTTTTTGAAATTTATTTTCATATTTTTTATATTTAAGTATATTAAGTCAAACTTCTATAACCCTTGTTTTTACTTGGATTGTAGAAAAAGTCCAATATAATGGTTGCAAAAAAATGAAAAAAATTTCTATATAAGATATTGACAAATTGAAAAAATGAATTATACTTTAGTTAAACGGTGACAGTGGTATGGACCTTATGCACCTAAAAAAATTAAAGGAGGAATTTTATGCCAAATATTTTAGCTGCTAGAATAGACAACAGGCTTATTCATGGACAAGTTGGAATGACATGGGTTAACAGTTTACAAGCAAACTTAATTTTAGTTGCAAATGATGAAGTTGCTACAAATACTGTTCAACAATCTTTAATGGACATGGTTGTTCCAGAAGGTATACAAACTAGATATTTCACAGTTGAAAAAACAGCTGCTGTTATACACAAGGCTTCACCAAGTCAAAAAATACTTTTAGTTTGTAAAACACCACAAGATGTATTAAGACTAACTGAGTTAGGTTTAAAACTTGACGAATGGATAGTTGGAAACATGCACTTTGCTGAAGGGAAAACTCAAATCACACCTACAGTTTCTGTAGATGATGATGATAGAGAAGTTCTTAGAAAAATTTCAAGTCATGGTATCAAACTTACAATTAAAGGGGTACCAACAGATAAAGGTCAGGAATTAATTAATTTATTATAGTAAAGGAGAGGAATCTTTATGTTATTAAAAGCAATTTTAATCGCTATCTGGGCTGGATTTGCTGGAATAGAACAATTTGATGGACTTCAAACTTTCCACAGACCAATATTTTCAGGTTTAATCATAGGATTAATCTTAGGCGATGTTAAAACAGGATTAATGGTAGGAGGAAGCTTAGAGCTTGTATGGATGGGACTAGTTCCACTTGCAGGTGCTCAACCACCTAACATAGTTGTTGGAGGAGTTTTCGGAGTTTCACTTGCACTACTATCAGGATTACAAGCACAAGAAGCTATAGGTATTGTTTTCCCACTTGCAGTAATAGGACAAATAATTGTTACTTTAATGTTCTCTTTATATTCAGGTATGATGAAATTAGGAGACCAAGCTGCAGAAGAAGCTAATCCAGAAGGTGTTGATAGATTAGTATATATTCAATTACTAATTAGATTCGTATTATTTGGTGGAGTTACATTCCTATTTGTATACTTCGGTGGAGATGCTGTTAAAACTATTATAGATCTATTACCACAAAAAGTTGTTTCTGGATTTGGAACAGCAGGTGGAATGATGCCAGCAATAGGATTTGCATTATTATTAAATATCATGCTTAAAAAAGAATACTTTGGATTCTTAATTGTTGGTTTCGTATTAGCTGCTTACTTAAAACTTGACTTAGTAGCTGTTACATTAGTTGCAATAGCAATGGCTTTATATGATTATTATTCAAACTCTTCTAAAGCAGTAGAAGTTGTAAGAAATGAGGAGGAAGAAAATGGAATCTAAATATACTGATAAACAAGTTAAAAAAGTTGTAACGCCAAGTATGTTAAATAAAATGGCTATTCGTTCTTTCTTTTGCCAAGGTGCATTTAATATGGAAAGAATGCAAGCTGCAGGTTGGTTATATTCTTTAAACCCTGCATTAAAAGAAATACATACAAATAAAGAAGATTTATCTAAATCAATGAAAATGCACATGGAATTCTTCAACACTCACCCATTATTAATTACATTTATATTAGGGTTAGTAGTTGCTATGGAAGAAAATAAAGAAGATGTTGAAACTATAAGAGCGATTAAAGTATCTACTATGGGACCTTTAGGAGGAATAGGAGATTCATTATTCTGGTTAACATTCTTATCAATTTCAGCTGGTCTTGGAGCATCTTTTGCTCTTCAAGGATCTATAGTTGGTCCATTAGTATTCTTTGTATTATTTAATGCAATGCAATTTACATTAAAATTTGGATTAATGCACTATGGATACAAAACTGGGGTTAACTCAATAGCTACATTAAAGGCTAACACTCAAAAATTCACTAAATCTATTACTATATTAGGATTAACTGTAGTAGGTGCTATGATAGCTTCATTTATAGGATTAACAACTAAAATTGTTATACCTGCTGGAGAAGCAAGTGTTAACTTACAAGAAAGCTTTGATAAAGTTATGCCAAGATTATTACCAGTTGGGTATACATTCTTAATGTTATACTTATTAAGAAAGAAAGTTTCTCCACTTAACTTAGTTATACTTACATTAATCATAGGTATTGTAGGAACTTTCCTTGGTATAATATAGTAAGGAGCATAAATGATAAAAGTATTATTAACAGGACACGGAAAAATTTCTTCTGGAATACTTTCTTCAGTAGAATTAATATATGGAGTTGCTGAAGAGTTAGTTGCAATAGACTTTACTCAAGATGTAACACCCGAAGTTTTAGAAGAAAAAATTGAAAATGAAATAATTTCAAGTACAGATGGAGTTTTAGTTCTATCTGACATAGTTGGGGGAACTCCATTTAAAACAGCTTCAATGTTAACTTTAAAACATAAAAATGTTAAAGTTATAGGTGGTATGAACTTACCTATGGTACTTGAAGTATTATCTGAAAGAGATTATTCTACTACTGAAAAATTATATAGCTTCGCATTAGAAGTTGGAAAAGAAGAAATTACAGGTTTTGAACTTAAAGTTAAAGAACAAACTTCAGATGATTTTGAAGATGGTATATAGAAAAAAAGTGATCTTAGGATCACTTTTTTTAATATATTTTTACACTAGCATATTGACTTTTTGAATTTTTAAAGTATAATATATTAAGAATACAAATTGGTTAGTACCAGTTGAAAAAAGAGGTGAATAAAATGAAATATTTAGGAATTTGTGAAAACATTCTAACTGAAACAAATTCGTTTAATACAGCTAAAGAAATCCATGGACAAACAGAAATATGGACTAAAGCTGTTGACTATTTTGAAGCAAACAAGGAGAAAGTTACTGCTTTTTTAGAAAAAGTTGGTAAAGATGCACAAGTAATATTTACAGGTGCTGGAACTTCAGAATATGTAGGTAACATATTAGCACCAATGTTAAATTCTATGCAAGAAGGAGATTTTAGATCTATAGCTACTACAGATATAGTTAATAATCCTCTTCACTATCTTAAAAAAGATAAAAAAGTTTTATTAGTTTCATTTGCAAGATCAGGAAACTCTCCTGAATCAGTAGCAACTATTAATCTTGCAAATAAATTAGTTAAAGAAGTTTATCATTTATTTATTACTTGTAATCCTGAAGGAGAGCTTGCGCAAATGGCTACTACTCCAGAATACATTAATAATACTTTAGTATTAATGATGCCAGAAGGAAGTAATGATAAAGGATTTGCAATGACTTCAAGTTTCTCTAGTATGTTAATGACAGCTATGCTAGTGTTCTATAACAAAACTAGTGCTGCTAATATGAGAGAAGTTATCTCTTTAGTAGAAAAAGAAAGAGATGTTAAACTTGAAACTATTAAAGCTATAGCAAATGAAGATCAAGATAGAATAATAGTATTAGGTGACGGTCCTTTCAAAGGTCTTGCTGAAGAATTAACACTAAAAGTTATGGAACTTACAGCAGGTAAAGTAGTTGCTAAAAGTGATACTACTTTAGGATTCAGACATGGTCCTAAATCAATAATCAATAATAATACTATAGTATTCTTATTACTTTCTAGTGAAGCTCATTCAAGAAAATATGCACTAGATATTTTAACAGAAATGAAATCTGAAAATGTAGCAAATAATATAGTTACATATTCATTAAAAGACTGTGATTGTGTTAAAGAAGCAAGTAAAGTTGTAGTAAGTCCTGCAGTAGAAATTAGTCTTGAAAAAGCAATATTTACATACTTAATCTACGGACAAATGTATGCATTCTTTAAATCACAACACTTCAACTTAACTACTGATAATCCTTTCCCTAGTGGAGAAGTTAACAGAGTAGTTAAAAAATTCCAAATTTATGAATTTTAGGAGAGAAAATGAGTAGAGTTACATTACCTATAGAAAAAGGTTGTGAAGAATTAGTTTTAGAACTAATTAAATTATGGGGTGCTGACGCTATTAGAAATAGTGACGGTACAAAATTAAATGAATTTTTTGAAAATCTTGATGCAAAGGTTTATTCTACATACTTTCCAGCAAGGGAAGATCAAGAATGGCCTAGACAAAATCCAGATGAAATACAACATCAAGCTTTAATATCTGAAAGATATACTGCTTTTGATGATACTTTAGAAATTGATCCTATGGCTGGATACTATAAGGAACAATTAGAATTAGATCCAGAAACTGTAGATTATTGGCAAGTTTTTGATAGAACAACAGGAGAGCTTGTTACTAAAGAAAACTGGACTTTTGATGGTAATGTAGTAAAAATTAATAAAGTTACAAAATTCCATGAATATACAGTAAACTTTTTCTCAAAGCAAGTTTGGGACACAACTCATATGTATAACCATATGACTAACAACTGGGATACTGATAAATCTATCCCATATGATGCTGTATTTGATAAAACTCGTGAGCATATATATGCTCATTTAAAAGAATGGTGCGAAAGAAATACTAATATTAATGTGGTTAGATTCACTACTTTCTTTTATCACTTTACTATTATGTATAACCAACATGCTATGCAAAAATTTGGAGACTGGTTTGGATATTCTGCTTCAGTTTCTCCAAAAATGTTTGAAAAATTCAAAGAAGAAAAAGGTTATGAAATCACTTTAGAAGATATTATAGACAAAGGATATTATAACAACCAATTTAGAAATCCAAGTAAGGTATTCTTAGACTACATAGATTTCATGCAAAAATTTGTATCTACTCTTGCAAAAGTATGTGTAGATATAGTTCATGAATATGGTAAAGAAGCCATAATGTTTATAGGTGATAACTGGGTAGGTACTGAGCCTTATGGTAAATATTTCAAAAATATTGGACTAGATGGTGTTGCAGGATCTGCTGAATGTGGTGTAGATATTAGAATGGTTTCTGATATGGAAGATGTAAGAATAAAAGAAATTAGATTCTTACCTTACCTATTTCCAGATACTTTTTATGAAGGAAATACTCCTCACTTAGAATGGGAATACAACTGGATGAGATCAAGAAGAGCTATACTTACTAAAAAAGTTGACAGAATGGGATTTGGAGGATATTTGTCACTTGCAGCTAAATTCCCTGAATTTGTTGACGGTGTAACTAAATCAACTAATGAATTTAGAGAAATACACGAAAATAGCCCTAATGAAGATTGTATTAAACCAGATTACAAAATTGGTATATTAAACTCTTGGGGTAAAATTAAATCATGGCAAGCAAATAGAACAGGTCATGCATCTGGAGTTAAGGAAAATTTATCATATATAGGTGTACTTGAAGCTCTTTCAGGATTACCATATAACTTAGAATTTATTAACTTTGATGATGTTAAAAATCCTGAAAAATTAGCTGAATTTAAGGTAATAATAAATGTTGGAGAAGCTAATACATCATTTTCTGGTGGATGTAACTGGAAAGATGAAAAAGTTCTTAGTGCAATAAGAGAATTTGTTGCAAAAGGAAATAGCTTTATAGGAGTTGGAGACCCTTCTGCTACTTGTGGAAATGGTACTTACTTCCAATTACAAGATGTTTTAGGTGTAGATAAAGAAGTTGGAAATACTTTACAATTTTCTAGATACATGAAACAAAATGAAGAAAAACATTTTGCTTTTGACCAAATTCAAGGTAAAATATATATAGGAAATAGAAACAAATATATCTACTCTACTAATGAGAATTTAGAAATACTTCAACTTGATAAAGAATTCGGTGTTGAAGCAAGTATAAATAATTATGGTAAAGGTAAGGGGGTTTATTTACAAGGGCTACCTTATAGCGTAGAAAATACTCGTTTCCTATACAACATTATTAGATATGTTACTAATGATTTAAATAAAAAATATGTAAGTGACAACATTTATGTTGAAGCTTATGAGTTTAAAGACTATATAGCTATAGTTAATAACTCTGCTGAAAGTCTTACATCAAACATTACAGGACTTGGTAATGTTGAATTATCAAAATATGAACTTAAATGGATTAAGAAATAAATATTTAGGAGGTAAACAAAAATGAAAAAAATGTTTAAATTAGCTCTTATGGCTATTTTAACTATATTCACTATTGCTTCATGTGGAGCAAAAGCTGAAGAAAAACCAGCAGCGGAAGGAGAAAAAGTTACTTTAAAATTTGCAGCAATTGAAAGTGCTTATGGTGATCAAATGTGGCCAGCTATAATTGAAGCATACAAACAAGTAAACCCTAACGTTGAAATAGAATTAAATCAATCAAAAGATATCGAATCTACATTACCTGGATTATTCCAAGCTGAAGATTATCCAGATGTAGTAATGTTAGCTTTAAGTAGAAAAGCAGGAATACCTGAAAACTTTGTTAAAGAACAAGCTTTAGCTGAATTAACTTCAGTTCTTGACATGACAGTACCTGGTGAAAGTGTTACAGTAAGATCTAAATTAACTGATGGTGCAGTTGGAAATAACCAAACTGATCCTTACTTAGATGGTAAAACTTACTTAATGCCTATGTTTAATTCACCTACTGGATTATTCTTCAACAAAGGATTATTCGAAGAAAAAGGATGGGCAGTTCCTACAACTTGGGATGAAATGTTAGCACTTGCTGAAACTGCAAAAGCTGAAGGAATTTCATTATTAACTTATCCAACACCTGGATACTTAGATTCATTCTTACCACCAATCTTAGCTGCTAAAGGTGGAACTGAATTTTTAAACAAAGCTATGAGCTATGAAGAAGGTGTATGGACTTCAGAACAAATGACAGAAGTATTCAAATTATTAGGTGAAGTTACTAAATATGTTCACCCTACTACAGTAGCTAATGCTAATGGAGAAGGATTCACTAAAAACCAACAATTAGTAATAGATAACAAAGCATTATTTATGCCTAATGGTACATGGATAGTAGGAGAAATGGCAGCTACTACTCCTGAAGGATTCAAATGGGGAATGACTGCATATCCAGCATTCGAAAAAGATGGAAAACAATATGCAATTAACTTCTTTGAACACATTTGGGTGCCTGCAGCAGCTAAAAATGTTGAAGCAGCTAAAGAATTTATCGCTTTCTTATATTCTGATGTAGCAGCTAAAATATTTGCTGAAAAAGGTGCAGTTCAACCTATTACTAACTATCCTTTCGATATGTTAAGTGAAGAAAACCAAGTATTCTACGAAGCATTCAAAAATGGTGCTAACCCTCTAGCAGGTGGATTTGCAGCAACTGCTCCAGTAGAAGGTGTTGACGTTAAAGGAACAGTTTATGGAACTATCAACTCTGTAATTAATGGAACTAAATCTGTTGAAGATTGGCAAGCAGATGTTGCTAAAATGGCTGATACTTTAAGACCTCATGTAATTAAATAATAATTAGATATTGATATACATATTGCAGAGGGCGAATGCTCTCTGTAATATTTTTAGGGAGGAATAGTGAAGAAAGGTAAGAATTATTCAAGAAATTTATTTATATTCTTTTCTTTAGCTCCTGCTATGATTTTATACATAATGTTTAGAATTATACCTACATTCCAAGTATTTAGAATGTCTTTATTCAAAACTAGTGCATTATCAAGAAATCCACAATTTGTTGGTTTAAACAATTTCAAGATACTTTTTAATGATCCAAAGTTTATTAAAACATTCCAAAATACTATACTTTTAATTGTGGTTGTTACTGTTGTAACTCTTGCTATTGCTGTTATATTTGCTGCAATACTTGCTACAGAAAAAATTAAAGGTGCAAATTTATTTAGGATAATTTTCTACATACCTAATATATTATCTATAGTAGTAGTTTCAGGAATTTTCGCAGCAATATATGATCCAGGTCGTGGTTTAATAGATAGTATATTAATAATGTTTAGAATTAAACCTCCACAGTTTGGATGGCTTGGAGATCAAAGTATAGTAATCTACTCTATTGCATTTGCACTAATATGGCAAGCAATAGGTTATTATATGGTAATGTATATGGCAGCTATGTCAGCAATACCAGAAAGTTTATATGAAGCAGCTGATATTGATGGTGCAGGTAAAATAACTAAGTTCTTTAGAATTACTCTACCATTAGTATGGCTAAATATTAGAGCTACTTTAGCTTTTTTTATAATAAGTACAATAAATCTAAGTTTCCTATTAGTAATTCCACTTACAGGTGGAGGACCAGATGGAGCAACTGAAGTATTCTTAAGTTACATGTACTCTCAAGCATATACTAACCAAAGTTATGGTTATGGTATGGCTATAGGGGTTATAGTATTTATATTCTCATTTTCATTATCTGGAATAATTAACGTTGTTACTGATAGAGATATATTACAATATTAAGGAGGCCGTGAATGAAAAAGAAAAAAGGTATGAGTGCTGAAACTCTATACAAGCTATTTATATATGTAGCATTAATTACTTTTGCTATATCTATCATAGTTCCTGTTTCATGGGTATTTTTAGCATCTTTAAAACAAAATTCTGAATTTGCTGGTTCTCCATGGAAATTACCTATGGGATTTTACTATCAAAACTTCGTAGATGCATTTGTTAATGCAAAAATGGGAGATTATTTATTAAACTCTATTTATGTTACAGCTCTTGCATTAGTACTTTTAATTATAGTTGCACTACCTGCATCATATGTACTTGCAAGATTTGAATTTAAAGGTAGAGCTTTCTGGAATTCTTTCATGAAAGCTGGTTTATTTATCAATGTTAACTATATAGTTATCCCTATATTTTTAATGTTACTTGATGGTGATAAGTTCTTAAGAAGAAATGAATTAATCAAAAAAGCTTTCTTCTTAGACAATATGACAGTACTAGCAATAATATATATGTCAACTGCATTACCATTTACTATATATCTATTAACTAACTTCTTCCAATCTATTTCTAATACTTATGAAGAAGCAGCGTATATAGATGGTGCAGGACACTTCACTACTATGGTTAAGGTAATGGCACCTATGGCTAGACCTAGTATAATTACAGTAATATTATTCAATTTCTTAGCATTTTGGAACGAATATATTATTGCCTTAACATTATTACCTGGACCTCAAAAAACTCTTCCAGTTGGATTAATGACATTAATGGCTGCAAGTAGAGGTGCTGCAAATTATGGAAGACTTTATGCAGGTATGGTTATAGTAATGTTACCAACACTAATACTATATATTATAGTTCAACAAAAACTTACAGAAGGTATGACTGCCGGTGGAAGTAAGGAATAGGAGCAAATATGAATAATAAAATAAAGAAAGTAATTTATCTGATTTTATTCGTTCTTTTTTTCAAATTAATAGTAGACGGGCAAAAAACTGTAGGTCTTAAAAATCTTGGACTTATGCTTGTTGGTTTATTTGGACTTATTGCACTTTTATGGGAATATAACAGAGGGCAAAAATGAAAAAAAAGAATGTAGTTTTAATAGTTGTTGATCAATTAAGATATGACAGCTTAGGAATTAATGGAAATGAAATAATATCTACCCCTCATCTGGATTTCTTAGCAGATGAGGGATATAATTTTAATAACGCTTATACAGCTACACCTTCTTGTGTACCTGCAAGAGCTTCTCTTCTAACAGGTTTAAAACCTGTTAATCATGGCCATGTAGGTTATGAAGACGGTATAGATTTTGATTATCCAAAAACTATAGCTACTGAATTTTCTGAACATGGATATTATTGTAAATGTATAGGTAAAATGCATGTATATCCAGCAAGAAGAAACTGTGGTTTCCATCATATAGAATTACATGATGGATATTTACATGAAAATAGAAAGTATGATAAATCATACATTTCTCAATACACTCAAACTGATGATTATTTAGATTGGCTAAAAGAAAAAATTGGTAATGAAGCTGACCTTATAGATCTTGGTTTAGATTGTAATTCTTGGGTTGCAAGACCTTGGCAATATGAGGAAAAATATCACCCTACTAATTGGGTAGTTACAAGAGGACTAGACTTCTTAAGAAAAAGAGATACTACTATGCCATTTTTCTTAAAACTATCTTTTGTAAGACCTCATTCACCACTAGATCCACCTAAGTATTACTATGATATGTATGCAAATACTGATTTTCCAACTCCACCTAAGGGAGATTGGATAGAAAAACTTGGATTAAATCAATTAACTAAATCTATATATGCAAAAAAAGGTATATTAAAAGATGATGAATTAAAAAGAGCTATAGCAGCCTACTATGGTTTAATTACTCACATAGATCATCAAATTGGTAGATTCTTAATAGGACTTGAAGAACATAATTTACTTGATGATACAATAATAATGTTTGTTTCAGATCATGGAGATGAACTAGGTGATCATAACTTACTTAGAAAGGGGTACCCTTATCAAGGAAGTACACATATACCTCTATTTATATATGACAAAGATATAAATGGTAAATTCAAAACTAAACAAATAAATGAAATAGTTGAATTAAGGGATATCTTCCCTACTTTAATTGAACTTGCAACAAATAACAAGACTAAAGATATAGATGGTAAATCTATGCTTACTACAATTAAAGATAATGAAGCTATACATGAATATTTACATTGTGAACATACACTAGATGACTATTCTAGTCAGTTTATTATTACTAAAGATTGGAAATATATTTGGTATAGTCAAACTGGTGTAGAACAACTATTTAATATATCAAATGATAAGAAAGAACTTCATGATTTAATAAATGAAAATGAAGAAATTGCAACAAAACTTAGAAACTATTTAATTAATGAACTTAAAGATAGAGAAGAAGGTTATGTTGAAAACAATAAATTAGTAGTTGGCATGAAATTTAATCCAACTCTTAGTTTTAAAAAATAACGGAGATTAATATCTCCGTTATTTTATTTACCATTTATATCCAAATCCTAAATCAAAGTTATAGCTTGAATATGTATTTCTATTTAAATTTAAACCAAATTTAGCATTAATTAATATATTTTTTGTAGGTTTACCATCTAAACCTAAACTGAATTTAGTTCTTAACATATCTGTATATGTATTTTCTAATACATCATTATCTTTCTTTATATTAATCTTAGCTAAATTAAATCCTAAATCTACATCAAAGAAAGTATCAACATACTTATGTTTAAGTTTAACTCCAGTTATATATCTTCCAGAAAATGGTGATGCATTTTCTATAGTTTCTTCATAGTTTGAAGAAATAATAGGATTAATTACATAACCTAAAGTATTCATATATTCTATATCTAAATCCTTAGTTACTTTAAATACTGGATTTATATATAAGTCTAAATTATGTTTTATCATATGTATATTCTTACTATTTACTGTATCATAAACATTAATATATCCAAGTCTCCCCTCTACTCTAAACATACCATATTTTACACCAATTTTAGGTAAAATTTCTGTTACTAAGAATCTTGAATCTACATCTTTATCTTCAGTTTTTGTAGTAACACTAGTATACATAGTACTAAAATCAAATCCTGAAAGTATATCAATATTTTTCACCTTATTTAATATTTCAAGATTTAATTTAACACCATTACTTGATAAATCATTTTTATATATACTATCTTCCTTATTATCCTTCTTAGTATAATTTACAAAAGATGCATAAATACCACTTTCAAATTTAGAAGGTGTTACACTACTTGAAAGTAAATTAAGTTCATTTAGGAACCATAATTTATTAACTTGTTTTTCTTCAATAATTTTAGTAAGTAATGCTAACATATCTCTTTTAACCAATTTATATCTATACATATTAGATAAGTCACTAGAATTTAATAAATTTATTTCATTAGGTAAGCTACCTATTACTATTTCCTTATCCTTATTAATATTACTTCCTAAATATATATTCATATTTACTTTTTCACTACTATCCGTACTATTTATATTTAATAAACTTTCTCTATTATTTAAAAAAAGGTTTATTATTGATGTTTTACTAGGATTATATTTATCTAGAGTAAGTACACTATCATTTAAGTTAATAGTACCTTCATTATTTACAGTTTTCATATTAGCATCTATATTAATATTCGCTCTTGTATTTTCCTTAATATTAATATTTGTACCTTTTAGAGCATTTACATTAACATTTAAAGTACCACTAGTAATATCTAACTCTTTTAACTTATTATCAATATTTATAAATTCTAAATCAGCATTACCTCTTTTTATAACCTTAATATCTCCACTAATTAAATTATTAATCTTTAAATTATTCTCTACTAAAAGATTTAGCTCTGAAATACCACTTCCACTATTAACTATGCTTCCTCTTTGATTATTAGCATCATCTAATTTTAAGTTTAATTTAGTACCCTTAACATCAAGTACTCCACCATCTTTAATTAGGAATTTATTATCTTTACCTAGTACATTTTCCTTATCTACTATTAAAGTAATATTACCATTTTCACTACCTTCTCTATTACCCATTACTGTAATATTACCAGTGTAGCTAGGATTTTCTGTATTAATCTTAACAGTACCACTAGTACTACGTTGTCCATCTACAACTATATTTTTATCTAATAGATTAGAATTTACTATTAGATTACCTCTACCCGATAGCTTATAATCCCCACTAGTAGTAATATTATTAACAGTTACTGTAGTATTTTCTTTTGCACCTATATACATATCTGTTTCAGAAGTATTTTCATTTTCTAACTCAAGTACTCCTTCAGAATTTTGTAGAATAATATCATTACTTGAATAATCTGCAAAGTTTCCATATTGTAAATCTATTATCCTATTTTTAGTTAGTATCTCTCTAATATTTACAGAACCATTTTTAACTACAAATTTAAATTTATTATCATCTAATACCTTATCTATTAATACTTTAGTACCATCTTCAATATTAATATTCTTAGCATCTTTTGATAAATGCATTCCTTTTAAAGTAACACTACCATTATCTCCACCTAAATTAATAGTTTTAATTTCATCAGATATTTTAATATTATCTGATCCTATAGTAATATTTTTTGTAGTACCTAAATAAAGTTTTGGATAATTTTTGTATTTAGTATCAAGTATAGGTACATCCTCTCCTAAACTTAATACCCCACTTGAATTTTTATCTATTCTATCAAGTAAATTAGAAAAATCAACCCTATTTTCAACTTCTAGTATAGCATTTCCATTAATTAAACTTACTGTATTACCTAAGCTAGTTTTTTCTTCTACCTTTAATCTTCCTTTTTCTACAGTAATATTACCTGCTATACTATTATCTTTACTATTTATTTCTGCTACTCCATCACCTTTTTTAGTAATGTTTGCACTTCCACTTAATTTAGCATCTATTTCTAGCTTATTATTATTCTCTACATTCATATTAAATGTATTATTATTTTCAAAATTAATATTTCCTAAAATTTTAGATTTATTAATTTCTTCTTCAGTCTTACCATTAACAAAGTCAAGTTTACCTTGTTTATCCTTAACTATACCTTCTAAGTTAGCATCAAGTCTAGCACCATTTTTAACATTAATATTACTTTCAATTTCTGCAGCTCTACCAATTTCTAAATTAGTATTTACACTTACTTCATTTGACTTAAATCTTGCTCTAATATACTCATTTTCTAAAACATCATTATCTGCCCCAACTATTACATTATCCCCTATTACTTTTACTTTACCTTTATTAATATTTAAATTACCATTTATTTCACTATTACCTCTTAACTCCCATTTAGTTTCATTTGTTGGAGTATATGTAACATCTAAATTACCCTTAAATGAACCTAGATATACTCTATCTTGTTCCCCTTTAGCCGAAAGAGTAAAATTAGATTTTTGACTATTACTATTATTAATTTCAGCATCACTATCTATATGATAAATGTCTTCAAAATTTAAATTATTACCATTTAAATCAAGTTTTCCACCTCTAAGACCAAAGTATATATTATTCTTATTAAGTTGATCAGCTGACATTATTTTAACAGTTGCACCTTTAGCAACTCTTACATTTTTTGCACCATATCCACCTGCATTACTTAATACTAAAGTCCCTTCCCCTATATTAATATCACCTTCGTTGTTACCAGTTGAATTAACATGAAGAGTACCCTTACCTATTTTTCTAACTACATTACCTTCATTAATTTTTAGTTTATACGTAAGAGTTTTCCCTTCAGCAACTACATATCCTGCTGCTTTTAAATCTGCAATACCATCTATTTTAGTATCCTCTTTAAATTCAAGTCTTGCTTCATTAGTATTAGTTTTAGATAATACCTGTATAGTTAAATTAGGAATGTTAAATACTTGATTTTTTACTTTATAAAAATTTAATGATGTGTCATCATTAATAAAATTTTTATCAAAATATATTTCTTTACCATCTACTATTAGTTTATTATTATTAAATACCACATTATACGCATTAGAAATTTCATTTGAATTTGTCTTATTTTTTATTTCTTTATATTTTGAAACATTACTTCTTAATACTGAATATACATGCCATGGATTAGTCTCACTTGCTCCATTTCCAGCACTATTATTGGCTAAATATAGCCATTTTTTATTATCCTTATCCCACCAAAACAAAGGAGATCCACTATCACCATTATTTGTTCCTATATCCATAACTGTTACTGGAATTCTCGAAAAACTTATATTAATCCTTGTTTCAAAAGGATCACTTGCAAAATATGTTATTTTATTTAAACCTCCAGTATAAGTTCTATTTACACGTGTCATTGTTCCGTTTTCATTGCTTATTGTTGTATTCCCCCGCCCCATTCTAGCGACTAAATCACCAATAGATAATTTTGAAAGGTCATATAACACTTCATTTTGTGTTCCATCATGTAAAACCCTATCTAACCTCACTATAGCCCAATCAGTTCCTATAGGCATATATTCTTTGCCCTCTGCAATTTCACTAAACTTTTTAATTTCATTTCTTCTTCTATAATATTCTTCAGTTGTAAGTTCTGAATCATTTTTAGAAAAAATATTATTATTATTTTCATATAAATTAACATCTCTTCTTATATGCCTACTTAAAAATTCATATCCAAAATGTAAATTACCTATATGTTTTACACCTGATAATATTTGAGGATCATCTAAGTAAGAATAATTAGCCTCCTTATTAACCCCATCAAAATTTGGCATCTTCTCAATAATGCCTACCTTAGTCCCATCATATTTATATATATTTATATTTTCATTTCCAACCTTAAATTTACCATTATTTAATGCAAATGATTGATAGTCAATAAAAGGTATATCATATCTTAATGCTCCTGAGTATGAAAAAATACTTTCAATAATTAATAATAGTGTAATTTTTTTATTCATATTATATCTACATCCTTATTTAATTAGCTATTTTTATTGTACTATACTATTAAATAAAAATAAAGGGGTATTATATAAACAAAAAAAGAACATATCATCTCTGATATGTCCAATTGCAAAATTATTATTTACCTAATTTTAATCTCCAGTCACTAGCTGTTTTGTTTAATACTTCATCAAGTGATGTAATTTTTTCTTTACCTTGAGTTTGTAACCATTCTTGTCCAGTTTCTCTTCCTTCTAAGCTATATGGTTTGATAGCATCTGCCCAAGTTGCTCTTCCACATAAAACTCCGTTAAATGTAGATCCTGCTTCCTTAGCTAATTCAAGTGATTTTTTAAATAAGTCCATGCTTACTCCACCTGATAAGAAGATAAATGGTAATGGAGTAGCTTCAGATTGTTCTTTATAGAATGCCTTAGCTTCTTCTTTAGTATATACCCATTCTTCACCATATCCTTCAACAAAGTTCATGTCTACAGGTATTTCCATTTTTAATACTGTAACGTTATATCTTTCTTTTGAAAATTCTTTCATCATTTCTATAACTTTATGAGGTCTAACTTTTGCATATTCTTTTCCAGTTTTTCCTTCTTCATCATAAGAAACTAATTCTAAATAGAATGGTATATCCTCTCCTAAACATTCAGAACCTAATCTTTCAACGAATATGTGTTTAGATTCATTTATTGATTTATCATCATCTACATCATAATAAAGTAAAAATTTAATCGCATCAGCACCTTGTTCTTTTAACCTTTTTACTGACCATTCTTCTAAAATATCTGGTAATCTACCTTTTTTAGTAGCATCATAACCTGTTTTTTCATAAGCAAGTAATAATCCTGCATCTGTAGCTCTTACTTTAGATGCTGGTAATCCAAATTCTGGATCTAATAAAATTGATGATGCATATTTAGTTAATTCAGATGAAACTAAACATTTGAAATCTTCAATTTTTTCAGTTGTTGCTTCAGAATAAGCTCCTATCATTTTTTTAATAGAACCTCTTTGGTCTATAGCTAATGCTCCTATTATCCCTTCTTTATTAGAAAGTCTTTCCATAGCTGCATAAACATTTTCAGAAATTTTTCTCATAACGTGAAATCCACCTTTCAAATATATATACTCCTATTATACAATATTTTAGTGAATTTTTCCACTTTTTTTGTATAAAATATAGATTTAAAAAGAACTACATAAATTTAAAAATGACCTGTTATAATATTATCATATTAATTAACTCAAAGTATCGAAATTTTTAAGTCCATATCATTAAATATATTCCCCCTTCATAAATTTTATTCTACTTTTGTCAATTTTAATACTATAAATTAAAATTATTTTAAAAAGTTATTTTTCTGTTTAAACCCCAAATATATCTTGAAAAAAAAGCACTTTAGTGCTATAATTATCTTGTAAAATCATATTTTTTAAGGAGAAAAAAATGGCAAAGAAAACTTTAAAAGATTTAGAAGTAAAAGGGAAAAAAGTATTAGTACGTGTTGACTTCAATGTACCCATAAAAGAAGGTGTTATCAAAGATGATAATAGAATTAAAGCTGCATTACCTACTTTAAATCACATTTTAGAAAATGGTGGAAAAGTTATAGCTTTCTCACACTTAGGAAGAATTAAAGCTGAAGAAGATAAAGCTTCAAAAACACTTGCACCAGTTGCTAAAAGATTAGAAGAATTATTAGGTAAATCAGTTAAATTTATACCTGCTACAAGAGGTACTGAACTAGAAGCAGCAGTTGCTGAACTTAAAGAAGGAGAAATCCTAATGTTTGAAAACACTCGTTTTGAAGATGTTGAAAACGGAGAAGTAGTTAAAAAAGAATCTAAAAACAATTCTGAACTTGGTAAATACTGGGCTTCACTTGGAGATGTATTTGTAAATGATGCATTTGGTACAGCTCATAGAGCACATGCTTCAAACGTAGGAATTTCATCTAACATTGCTGATTCTGCTGCAGGATTCTTAATGCAAAAAGAAATAGAATTCATAGGTGGAGCAGTTGATGAACCAAAAAGACCATTTGTTGCTATCTTAGGAGGAGCTAAAGTTAGTGATAAAATAGGTGTTATTGAAAACTTATTAGATAAAGCTGATAAAGTAATCATCGGTGGTGGAATGATGTTTACATTCTTAAAAGCTTTAGGTAAAAATACAGGTAAATCATTATTAGAAGAAGATAAAGTTGAACTTGCTAAACAATTAATAGAAAAAGCTGGTAACAAATTAATCTTACCTATAGATACTATAGTTGCTAAAGAATTTAACAACGATGCACCTCATCATGTAGTTTCAGTTGATGAAGTTAAAGATGATGAAATGGGACTAGATATAGGGCCAGCATCAATAGAATTATTTGCTAAAGAATTAGAGGGAGCTAAAACTGTAGTATGGAACGGACCTATGGGAGTATTTGAAATGCCTAACTATGCTAAAGGTACAATAGGTGTATGTGAAGCTATAGCAAACTTAGCTGACGCTGTAACTGTAATAGGTGGAGGAGATTCTGCAGCAGCTGCTATCCAACTTGGATATGCTGAAAGATTCTCTCATATATCTACAGGTGGTGGAGCTTCACTTGAATACTTAGAAGGTAAAGTTTTACCAGGAGTAGATGCAATAGCTGAAAAGAAATGTTGTTGTTGTCATTAATATAAATGCACCTTAGGGTGCATTTTTTATAGAAAATATATTGGAGGAAATATGAAATCAGGATTCATATCTATTGTAGGTAGACCTAATGTTGGTAAATCAACATTGATAAATAAGTTAATAGAAGAAAAAGTTGCTATAGTTTCAGATAAAGCTGGTACAACTAGAGATCAAATAAGGGGGATAGTAAATAAAGGAGAAAATCAATATATATTCATAGATACTCCTGGTATACATAAACCTAAACATCTTTTAGGTGAATATATGACTAATCTCGCTATAGAAACTCTTAACGAATGTGACCTTATACTTTTTTTACTTGATGGAACAAAAGAAATAGGTTTAGGTGATATGTATGTTAATGAAAATATTAGAAATTCTAAAACTCCTACCTATGTAATAGTTAATAAGATAGATAAAATGTCAGATGAAGATATAGAAAATAAGATGCTTGATATAAAAGAAAAACTAGGTGAATTTGATGGAATAATTACTATGTCTTCTATATTTGGTATAGGTACTCATAAAATATTTGAAGTTTGTGAAAAATACCTATCAAATGACATATGGTTCTATCCAGAAGATTACTATACTGACATATCTGTTAATAAGATAGTTATAGAAACTATAAGGGAAAAAATACTACAAAAAACTAAAGATGAAATACCTCATTCTGTAGCTCTTGAAATTATAAATATAGAATCAAAAGACGATAGAAGAAGATATGATATTAATATCTATGTTGAAAGGGACAGTCAAAAAGGTATAATTATTGGTAATGGTGGTAAATTATTAAAAGAAATAGGAATAGAAGCTAGACGTGAAATTGAAGCATTAACAGAATTAAAAATAACTCTAAAACTTTGGGTTAAAGTAAGTAAAAAATGGAGAAAAAATGAAAAAATGCTTAATGAATTGGGTTATGATGTAAAAAAATTTAAAAGGAGATAAACATGCTTGGAGCAATAATAGGTGATATAGTCGGATCACCATATGAATTTGATCAAAATAATATAAAGACTAAAGATTTTAAACTATTTTCAGATAGATCATTTTTCACTGATGATACAGTTATGTCAATAGCTGTTGCTGATGGATTAATAGCAGGATATGGAAATGAAGAATTAACAGAGAAAGAGTTAATAAAATCTTTAAAAAAATGGGGAAAATTTTATCCTGACTCAGGATATGGAATAAAATTTAACAACTGGTTATTTAGCGATGAAACTAATCCATATAATTCATATGGGAATGGTTCTGCAATGAGAGTTTCTTCTTGTGCTTGGATATATAATAACTTAAGAGATGTAGAAAAATATGCAGAAATTACTGCAAAAATTACACATAACCATCCTGAGGGTATTAAAGGGGCAAAATCAGTTGCATCTGCAATTTTTCTTGCAAGAATGGGTGCAACTAAGGAATATATTAGAGAATATATTACTGAAACTTATGGATATGTTTTTAGAAAATGTGATGAAATACGTCCAAATTACATGCATGTAGAAAGTTGTCAAGAAACTGTACCAGAGGCATTTTCTGCATTTTTTGAAGGAGAAAGTTTTGAAGATGTTTTAAGACTTTCAATTTCTTTAGGTGGGGATAGTGATACTTTAGCTGCTATTTCATGTTCTATTGCAGAGGCATATTATGGTATAGATGAAAATATATCTAGTCTAGCTTTTACATATCTTGATGAAACTATTGTTGATTTTCTAACTTACTATTATGAAGCACTTTCAGGACTTAGAGCTGAAAAAATATCTATGATGAATAAAATTTTAGAATATCTACCTTATTTTGATAAAAAAGAAATAGTAAGATGGTTACCTACAAATAATAGAAAAACTCCAGAATTCTATGCAAATTATGGACAAAAGGTAAACGATTTAATAAAACTTATGAATAATCATAACTTTGTAGATTTTGGATATCAAAAGACTATAAAACGGCTTAAAATATCTTCATTTAAAGATGCAATACCTAATGCTAATATGCTTGGTGTAAGAGCTATGCTTACAAGTATTATTAGACGTGAAAGATTTGGTGTTGGAACTATAAGCAGGGCTATAGCAGACGGTTTAGTGTCTGATCTTTTAAGAAGATATCAAGAGATAGTAAATAATATTAATATATAGAAAAAAAGAACATGTTCTCTTTCTTTTTCTGAGCATGTTCTTTTTTCATATAATTATCTTACCATTTATAAGCTAAACCTAATTTAGCATAAGGTGTTGTTGAGTAATACTCTTGTTTATCTCCATCAGAGTTGTATTTAAAGTCGTTTTCAAATCCTAAAGTACCATTTACTGATAATCCTTTAAGAATTTCATAATCTGCTCTTACACTAGTATTTAATTTTGTGTCATATTTTTTAGTATCTACTGAAAATGCAGGAGTTACTAATAATCCTTTTACTGCTTTAATTTCTACTTTATTATCTGATTTAAATCTAACATTTGTAGAAGGATCATATTTCCCTACAGGTATTTTAATTTGATTTATACCTATACCTAATTCATTATCTGAAGTTATTTTTACTTTAGGATTTACTGTATAATCTACTTTTGCTCCTAATCTTACATTAGTATCTATTATAGTCTTTTTAATTTCATCAGAATTAAATAATTTTTGAGTTCCAACACTAACGTTTACTCCTGCTTTTCCAGTTAACGTTAAATCGTTATTAGCATCATAAGAAACATATGCTTCTCCATCAAATGCATTTAAATCTTGTGCTACAAGATCTGTATTTGCAATTTTAACATTTGGAACAAATGTATGTTTATATGCAGCATGTCCTCCTACTGTTACTGAATTAAATTTTCCTTCATTAGCATATTTTAACTCAACTGAAGGACCATAATTACCACCCATTTCATAAGTTAATTTAATATTACCGTATTTTTTAAAATCAGCCTTAGCACTTAATTCACTATTAGCTGCATCAAAATACGTTTCTTTTGCTTGACCTTTATATCCATATCCTACTTTAGCACCTAAAGTTACGAAATCATAAATTTCTACTTTAAGACCTAAGTCATGTTTAACATTAGTATTTTCTACTTTATTATTTTCTTCTTTTGATATTTCATTTGAAACTGTTAAATTAGTCTCTACTTCTCCTCCAAATGGTTTTGCATTTTTAAAATCAAATACCTTATCACTAGCAAATGTTGCAAGTGGTAACATAGTCATTAATAATATATTTTTTTTCATTTAATTCTCCTTTTTTATCTCTTCTTAAAATATGCTTCATTATATCATAGGCATTCTAGCTTTTCAATAGAACTAAGAATTTTCAAATACTTATCATACCAATGAAAAACTTTTGTACTAGACAAATATAAAAAATAGGGTATAATATTTTAATAGACTATTTAAAAGGAGATTTATTATGAAAAAATTCTTATTTTCAATACTATTAGTACTTGGACTATTTTCATTTACTAAAGAAGTTAAAATCGTTTTATTAGAAACATCCGATATTCATGGAAGATTATTTTCTTATGAATATGCTATAGATGAACAAAAAGCTGATAATGGTTTAACAAGAATTTCTACCTTAGTTAAACAACAAAGAGCAGAAAATAAAAATGTTATCTTAATAGATAACGGTGATCTTTTACAAGATAACGCTGCTGAATTATTCAATGATGAAGAAGTACATCCATTAATGAGAGTATTAAATGACTTAAAATATGATGTATTTGTCTTAGGAAATCATGAATTTAATTTTGAAAAAGCATTTTTAGAAAGAAATATAAAAGGGTTTAATGGTGATGTATTGGCATCTAATGTTATTAAAATATCTGATAACAAACCATATGTAAATTCATATGTAATCAAAGAAGTTGATGGTGTTAAAGTTGCTATAGTTGGTTACTTAGTACCTCATATACCTACATGGGAAGCTGCTACTCCTGAACATTTTGAAGGATTAAAATTCTTAAATCCAGAAGAAGCATTAACTAATACTTTAAAAGAAATAGAAGGTAAATACGATGTATTAGTAGGTTCTTTCCACTTAGGAAGAACTGATGAAAAAGGTGGAGATGGTGTTTTAGATATAGCTAAAAAATTCCCTGAATTTGATATTATATTTGCAGGTCACGAACATGCTGTATATAACACTAGTGTAGGTAATGTAAAAATTATAGAACCAGGAAGTTATGGAACTTATCTTGCTAAAGGTACAATAATATTTGATACTGAAAATAAGACAAAAAATGTAACTTTAGAAAACTTATCTACTAAAAATGTTCCTGAAGATAAAGAGATTTTAGAAAAATATTCATATGTACACGAAAAATCCATTGCTTATTCTAACGAAATAGTAGGTAAAGTTACTAAAACTTTCATAGATAGACCTGACTTTATTACAGGAGAAGCAAAAATAACTACTATGCCTACAGCTACTTTAATGGAAACTCCTGTTATACGGTTAATTAATACTGTTCAAAAACACTATGCGAAAGCAGATATTTCAAGTGCTGCATTATTTAATTTTGGTTCTAACCTAACTGAAGGTGACTTCAAAAGAAAAGATGTTGCATTTATATAATAAAGGTTCTTATTAATTAGTGGGGGGATTGATTTTAGAAAAAAATTTTTTGTAATATAATTTTGAAATTTTTTCTTAATCTTTCCCACTTTTTAATTAAACCTAACCTATCCTTAAATGGATAAGCTTTTCTAAATTTTTAAATTTCTTAATACCAAAACTAACCCTTTTAATAACTTTTATTTTATTGTTATATCCTTCTACAAATCCATTATTTATATTGTACACATAAGCATTTATTATTTCCTCTTTCCAATTTTCCAAAGTATCAGATAATCTTTTAGCCTCAGTAATTTTAGATTTATCAAGGTCAACAATTAAACTTTCTATTCCCTTTTTAAATTTAATATCATTTTTAGCTTTAAATAAGTAATAAAATTTCTTTCTAAAATTAAAGATCCCCTTTAACTCACTAGATAATTCAAATAATTTATTTAATCTATATTTTTGTTTCTTAGAATACTTTGAAGTTGGTGATTTAGCTAATAGCTTCCAATATTTTTTTAATTCTTTATATTTAACATCCGAATTAAAAAGCCTTATTCTTACATCTCTTAACATCCAATCAGATTGTCTTAATACATGATATTTATCTGCAACTATTATTGGATTATCAAATGTAGTATTGATTACATTTCTAAATTGCATAAACATATCTGTAACAAATATATTAGGTTTTATATCATTAACCTTAAACCATTCTTTGATTTTAGGTGATTTTCTATTTTCTAAAATATCAACTAACTCTCTATTTTGATTATATATTGCTAATTGATATTTTTCATTATTAGAATTATCCTTAAATTCATCCATATATACTGTTGTAATATTTTCCTTTGAGCTCTTTTTTATTTGCATACTCTCAAAGTAAATATATCCTCTAGAAAATGATATACCCAAGCTTGTAGAAATCTCTTTTATTGTTCTTATCTTTTTTATTTGAATTTCAAATTCTTTAAATACTGTATCAGCTATTCTACATTTAGGTTTAATCATATCTAAATTTGATGTTTTAATCTTTTTACATATTAAACACTTATATCTTTGTTTTTTTACTTTTAGACGAACTATATAACCCATATATGGATTATGTTTAATTGTAACTGTTCTATAATCATGTATATTAGGTAGATTACCACAACACATCTCTCTTTTATCAATCCTGTCATATTCAGCAATAATGGTATTATTCTCTGAAAAATATGATTTTTTTAATTCTAGCCCTTTAAATTGTATTGAAAATGTTGTATAATTATTTTGTTGCATATTTAGTGAACTCCTTTGTGATTTTGTCTTCAAACTTATATTACAATAAATTCACTAATTATGCAATTTTTATTTTTCTACCCAATCCCCCCACTAATTAATAAGAACCTTTTTTCTTCTAATTTTATCATAGCAAATATCCTTTACCTTTTATTTTCTATTTCTACATAATTTTGAATAGAATCACAAACATATTGTGCAACACCATTTCCAAATTTATCTAAATTATTTTTAAATTCTTCATTATATACATATCCATATCCAATTTTAGAAAATATATCTATTTTACAATCAAATCCATATTTACATATTTGTTCATGTAATTTTCTTGCTAGTTCTATATTTTCTTCTGAATTCGTAGCCAATCCTTTTAATAAATTTTCTGAAAAACTGAAGAAAATGTTATTAAATTTATCAATAACTTCTTGTTCCTGCCCTTTTTGTCTCTTTTCAGAGTCATCTACAACTTTTTTTCCATATTTTTCTATGGTTTCTTTTCTATATTTCTCATTATCCTCTTTCGTAAAACCTTTAAATTTTTCTTTTAAATCCATATTAATTTTCCTTTCTTGAGCATCAATTGTATTTTCTAATGTTTTTATTAAGGTTACTAGTTTCTTTTTTTCTTTTTTCATTAAGCTTAATTGTTTTTTTAAATTAGTTAATATTTCTGATTCATTCTCTTTTACCATTCTCTTTATATCTTTTAATGAAAATCCTAAATATTTATAGAATAATATTATTTGAAGTTTTGATATATCATCTTCTGAATAATATCTATATCCATTTTCATACTTTTCGGGAGAAAGCAATCCTATCTCATCATAGTAATGTAAAGTGCGCACAGATACACCACTTATTTCACTAATCTTTTTTATTAAATACATGATAACCTCCTAACTAATATAATTATAAACTATAACGTTATGTAAAAGTCAATAATTTTTTTAATTTAAAGGAAAGTAAACAAATATTTTAAAACTTTTATTTTTAAATTTTTTTATATTATACATTAAAAATCATTTACATTCAACAAAAGTGAGCATTGAATTAAGTCTATAAATTTTGGAAAAATTTTTTATTTTAATAATTTTTTAATACTATTGTACTATCTTCTAATTTTTTTAAATTATATTTATTAGGTTTTTCTAATATAAATTCCATGTTAAAGATAATTTTGATTTTTCATTAGATTTTAATCTTTTATAATTTTGAATTATGTATAGTTTAAATTCTGATGATAACCAAGGTGCTAATTCTAATGCTATATCGCAATGTGCATATGTTCCACCATATCTACCTAATTTTGATACTATTCTGTTTTAAACGTATAGAATTGCACACGGTTAAAA
This sequence comes from Streptobacillus felis, assembly GCF_001559775.1. Taxonomy (NCBI): domain Bacteria; kingdom Fusobacteriati; phylum Fusobacteriota; class Fusobacteriia; order Fusobacteriales; family Leptotrichiaceae; genus Streptobacillus; species Streptobacillus felis. The sequence goes on from NZ_LOHX01000101.1 coordinate 61,368, forward strand.
TCTTTATTATTTAAAATTTCCCATAATCCAATAAATTCAATAGTATTTCTATTTCTTAACCAATTTTGAATAACAAATCTAGGAGCACCTTCATTCTTATATTTCGCAATATCCGTTAATGAAATATAGTCATTTTTAAAATCTTCTGTATAAACCTCTATTGTCATCCCTTTTCCTCAATTGTTTCTTTTTTCATTTTTGACATCTTAAATTTCCCCTTTCTTTAATATATACTGATTTAAAATTATTTTAGAACTTTTTTTAAAAAATATTCTTTATATCCTTTTGGACTATCTTCAAGGATTCCAAATATCTCAAATCCATTCTTAAGATAAAATTCAACACCTTGAAATTCAAATGAATCTAAATGCACTATATGACAACCATATTTTTTAGCTTTATTTAGTATAAAATTTAATAAATTCGTTCCAATTTTTTTATTTCTATATTCTTTTTTTACCCATAGTGTATCGATATAAAAAATTTTCCATAAAACAGAATATCCTATAATTCCTGCTATCACCTTATTATTTTCCTTAACTACATAAGAAAATTTCTTATAAGGATCTTTTTGTTTTAATTTCAAATTTTCTTTATTATGTTTTAATAACATTTCACTAATATATTCATCTTCTAAATCTGTTGATTTTTCTATATTAAATTTCATAATTTACAAATTTCCTTTCTAAAGTATTTATAACATATATAAACTTATTTAATCATTCCCATTCAGAAATAATTGTAAATTCATTTGGAAGATTAAATATATCTTTTTTTTAAAATAAAGGATAGAAATACTCATTTTTTAATCTTTCAAATTCTAACCATTCAAAAAAATATATTCTATTACCTTCCCTATATTTAAATTTATCTCCTTTTTTTAGTAACGAAGTATCTGAAATATCGATTAAATAGTAAATACATAATTCATGATAATTTAAGTTATCGACATCTTCAGTAAAAAAAGATTGATTTAGCCATAATGGACGTATGATCTTTACAGTTATGCCTAATTCTTCATAAACTTCTCTAATTACAGCTTTTTCTGCTGTTTCACCTAATTTCACCCTTCCACCTGGCAAGTAAAAATAAGGTGATCTGTCATCATGCATTGCCAAAATTTTATTATCGTTAAGAATTATAGCACATACTCTATAATTAAATTTTTCATTACCATGTTTTATAAATATATCCATAGTTGGTCTCCTCCTAAATTATTTCGTACTGTAAAGTTACAAGACGTTTTTTTAATTTTTATTTTTCTATTCAATCCACCTGCTAATTAATAAGAACCTATAAATAATTATGAGAAATATGATATAAATTTTATAGTTTCTAATATAAATAGTTTGTATAAACCAAAATATAATAATAAATCCCCTATAGAAATGTTTTTAAGTTTATACCCGAATAGAATACTAAAAGTATTAAATATAGAGGAAGTTCATGCTGATGAAATTGTTATAAATACATATAACAAAAATAATAAATCATCAACTTAATTTTAACATATATTTAATTTTTTACAAAATAGATTTTGTGCATTTGCTCTAAACAATTATAAAAAATAAAAAATACTTGTGCATCTCAAATTTCCCAATACATTTTTTATTCTAGACCTTTAAATTGTATTGAAAATGTTGTATAATTATTTTGTTGCATATTTAGTGAACTCCTTTGTGATTTTGTAGTCAAACTTATATTACAATAAATTTACTAATTATGCAATTTTTATTTTTCTACCCAATCCCCCCACTAATTAATAAGAACCTATATAATACAGTAATACTCTAGTAGGTGTAAATATTAGTGGAGAAAATTTATTAAAATACATGGAATGGTCTATGAATTTCTATAATCAACTTGAAGAAGATGATTTAACTATAAGTTTCAATCCAAAGGTTAGAGGATATAACTACGATATGTTCTCAGGTATAGATTATAAAGTAGATATTACTAAACCTGCAGGGCAAAGAATAATTAATCCTATGATTAATGGTAACCCATTAGATCCTCAAGCTAAATATAGACTTGCAGTTAATAATTATAGATTTGGGACTATTTCTACTTTAGGTCTAGTTAATGAAGAAGATAAATACTATGATTCAAGTCTAGAAACAGTTGGTACTATGAGAGACTTGATTATTAAATATGTAACAGAAGAACAAAATGGTTTAGTTACACCAAAATTAGATGGAAACTGGGAAATAATTAATTATGATTTCAACAATCCATTATTAGAAAAATTAGCAGAAAAAATAAAAGATGGAAGCCTAAGCATTCCTAAATCAGAAGATGGAAGAACATTGAATGTTAAATCTATTAAAATTCAAGATGTAAAATAGTATTATAAAATGGATGTTTCCTAATTTACAGGAAGCATCCATTATTTTATTTAACTATTATAAACTAAATTTTTATTAAAGCCTTCTAATTTTTTTATTATCTCTACATACTTAATATTATATTCTTCTTTTAAATTACCTATTTCTTTATGTAAGGCCCTTTTATATATTATAGCCTGTTTATGAACTCTAATATATGAAAGTTTTGAAAGATTTAATTTAGGAAATTTTTCTGGATCTATTTCTATATCATACTCAGGGTTATAATACTGTTTTTTTGTAATAGTTGAAACAGGCAATATTATACAATCATTATCATCTGTCTCCCCTATAACTAATACCGGTCTCTCTTTTATCCCTTTACGTTTATTCCCTATATCAAAATATGGAAATAAAGCTATAAACATCTTACCTATCATATATATCACCAATAAAATCTTTAAATTCATCACAATACATATCCCAATAAGTATCATAAACCCTTTCTTTTTCATCAAAAATTAAGCTTATATGTATATTTTGAAAACCTCTATCATCCTTAGATAAATTTTTCCTAGAATATTTCCAGGCTTTTTCCCTATGCGTAAGATTAATTAATCTACCTGCTGAATAGTGCCCATATTTTTGTATAACATTATTAATTAAATATTTATTAAAGGTCTTAATGTTTACTTTTTTTCTTACCATATTCCTATATTCTTTTCTTACCTTAATAGATACAGGCCCATACCTCCATGCCTTCATAGCATCTAAAAAAAGTACCTTCCCTGTATAGAGTATAGATTCTCTCTGAGAAAAATATACTAACTTTTGTAATCTAATTTCATCAATTTCTTTGCCATATATTTCTTCAAATTTTACTTTAATATATCTAGCAACCTCAATTATTTTTTCCATATATTCACCGCCCATACATATTATACAATATAAATTAAAAAAAGTAAATGTATTTTAAGTTTATTTTTAAAATAAAAATCCTGTATGAATACAGGACCTTTAAATATCTATTTATCTTAATACATCATTAATAAGTATTGAAGAAGAACCATCTTGAACTTTAGGTAATTCTCCATTCCATTTTTCTATAGCCATTTTTTGTAGTAATTGTTTACTTAATGAATTACTTTCTATAGCATTGGCTTTAGCTTGTAATTCTTTTTCCTTTAAATTATATTCTGCAAGTTTAACTCTATTTTCAGCTTCTACTGATAATTTTTCTTGTTCAGCTTTAGCCTTTTCTACAGCCTGTTCTGCAACTTTTTTCTGTTCTATAGCTCTTTCATATTCATCTGAAAAATCATGATTGACTATGGATATATTTGAAACATTTAATCCATAAGTTTCAAAATCATCTTTTAAATCTTCAAAAATTAATCTAGAAATTTCAGTTCTTTTTGAAACAAACTCCTCTATAGTATATTTAGAAATTGTAGCCTGTACTATTTCTCTTACCCTAGGTCTAATAAATCTTGATTCATGATTACCACGAAATGCTTTATATAGTTTTTCAGGATTTGAAATACTAGCTTGTACATTTAATTCTATATTTACAGTTTGTATATCTTTTGTAGATACATTTAAAGATAGATCTTCTCCATTTTCTTTAGTGAAATCATAAATTTTTTCTCTAATTTCTAACATATCCTTTGATTGTATAAATGGTATTTTAAAATTTAGACCTTCACCATCTATCTTATTTACCTTACCAAAAGTTGAAATTATAGCTACCTCCCCCGTATTAACAGTATAGCAACTAGAAACAACCAATAAGATAGATGCTATGGCTATAAATATTGTAATTATACTCTTATTTCCTATTTTAAAGTTATTAATATTATTCATTATTCACCTCTAAATCTTTCTATCATATGGAAATTCATCAGGATCAGCACTAAATCTTTTCCCTTCATCCATTAAATCAATTTTTATTAAATCTTCTTCAGATAATACAAAATTTTGTGATTTGAAATTTTCTATAATTCTTGAAGGTGTCTCTGATTTAGGTATGGCATAAATACCTCTTTGTATATGCCAATTAAGTATTACTTGTGAACTCGTGACATTATATTTTTGGGCAAGTGCAACAAGTGTTACATCATCTAAGTATTTAGCCTTGGCTATAGGCATCCAAGCCTCTACTTGTATACCTTCTTTCTTTAAATACTCTCTTAATTCAGGTTGTGAAAACTTAGGATGTAATTCCACCTGATTAAAGAAAGGTTTAACAGAGCAATTTTGCTTTAATTTTTCTAAATGATGTATTTTAAAGTTACATACACCTATTTCTTTTACTGCACCTTCATTTTTAAGTCTTTCCATAGCCCTGTATGACTCAATAAATTTTTCTGGATTCGGCCAATGAGTTAATAATATATCTACTTTACCATCTAATAATTTATGACTTCTCTCAAAAGATCTTAAAGTATCATCATAACTCATATCACTAGGCCATACCTTAGTTGTAATTACAAGTTCATCTTTAATTTTACAAGTTTTTAAAAAATTTCCTATAAATTCCTCATTTTTATAAAAAGTTGCTGTATCTATCAACCTATATCCAGAATCTACAGCTGTTTGTAAGGCAACCTTCATTTTTTCTTCATCTGTTAATTTGTATACTCCAAATCCTAACTTCCCTATATTCATTATACATCCTTTCTTAATTACATTTCACAAATAAATCCATAAAATCTCATGGTTTAAGTTTTATTAGTTTCCATTTAATTTGTATTGTAGTTCTTTAGAAAGATATTTTTTATTATTTGATAAGTATCTTTATTAATCCATTCATCAACTAATAATAAAATACTCTTTTTATCTTCCACTAGCTTTTTGATTATCTCCCTTACCAACTTAAATATTCTATAAAAAACATGTATGATTTTCTGTAAATGTATATCATAACAGAATGGTTTATACCCATTTCTCCAATATTCCAAAAAATTTTTTTCTAATCTATATCTTTAATTTTTTCATTAACCTTGTCTAATGTAATATGAGTTTCATTTTCAAATAATTTTTCTAATTTTTTTATTTTTTCATTACTTAAACCTAAATAAACACCGAAAGATTTAAGTTGTAATTTCATGTGACCTTTTTGTATACCTACAGTAACCAATGCTTTAAGTGCTGCAAAATTTTGTGCAAGACCTACGCAAGCTGTAATTTCAGCAAGTTCTTTAGCAGTAGGATTCCCTAATATCTCAAGTGAAATTTTACTTGTAGGATGTAAATTTACTGAACCTCCAAAACTTGCTATAGCTAAAGGTATTTCTATACTACCATGTAATCTACCATCTATGTATTTCCACGTAGTTAAACTTTTATATCTTCCATCTTTTGAAGCATAGGCATGTAATCCTGCCTCTATTGCCCTCCAATCATTACCTGTAGCTAAGGCTATGGCATCTATACCATTAAATATCCCTTTATTATTAGTTACAGCTCTATATGTATCTACATTTGCAAACTCTATAGCCTTTTCTATTCTTTTACCTACTGATTCTTCAATTTCTATAGAACATTCAGCTTTTACCATACATGAAGTAGAGTAATTAGATATTATACTCATAAGTTTTACTCCTCTACATATTTCTATGATAATAGGTGCTATAGTTTCAAGCATAGTATTTACAGTATTTGCTCCCATTGCATCCTTGGCATCTACATAAAGATAAATAATTAAAAATTCTCCTTTTTTCTCTATCTTTATATCCCTTGCTCCTCCACCTAAATTAACTATGTTAGGCTGAGAATTATTAGCAATTTCAAGTAATTGTGTCTTTTCTTTTAGTATGTCATTCTTAGCCTTTTCAAAATCTAAAATATCATATATTGCTATTTGCCCTATAATCAATCTTTCATCTATTTTTGCACTAAATCCACCATTTGCCTTTATTATTTTAGCTGCATTACAAGCTGCTGCAATTACAGATGGTTCTTCTATAGCAAAAGGTATTACATATTCCTTATTATTTATTAAGAAGTTAGTCGCTATACCTAAAGGTATTCCATATATACCTATTTGATTTTCTATAAATTTATCTGCTATTTCATTAGTTAATACTTTACTATCCATTAAATTATTAAAGTTTTCAACACCAATATTACCATTTTCTTTTAATAATTTAATCCTATCTTTCCTACTTTTTTTATAGCTATCTTTCCACATAATATATCCTTTTATGATTATGTATTTCTTTTAAATATACATCATTTTCAGTTTTTTCAAATTCTATATTTCCGTTTTCATCTAAAATGATATCTTCAAAAAATATTTTTTCATAATCTTCTATACTGTATTTTTTTCTACCATTTAACTTATTTTCAATATATTCCTTATTTAAACTATTTCTAAAATCATTTGCAAGTGTAACCGAAAAAAATTCTGACACTGCTCCAGATCCATAGCTAAACATACCTATTTTATCCCCTGCTTTAATATTTTTAGAATTTAATATTAAAGAAATAAGGGAAAGATATAGGGAAGCAGTATATATATTTCCCACTCTTTTATTATATACAACAGATGATTCAAACTCATTTAATAATTTCTCATCATTTGTAATGCTATTTAAACCTTTATATGCCATTTTTGTATATGGTACATGTAAACAAATAGCCTTGAAATCTATATCATTTTTTCTTCTATACTCTGAATAAGACTTACTTAATAATTCTAAATATTTTTCAACAGAAAATTTACCATCAACTATAGCATATTTAGAATATGTAGGTCTCCAGAAATCCATAACATCTTCAGTATATGAAACCTCATCATTATTAAATATTATCATGCTAGGGTCTTTAGAAACTAACATAGATATAGCTCCTGTACCTTGAGTAACTTCTCCACCTGTATTTTTACCATATTTTGCAATATCAGCTGCAATAACTAATACTTTTGAATTTGGATTTAATGCAATATGTGCCTTTGCATAATCAAGACCTGCAGTAGCTCCAAAACAAGCTTGCTTTATTTCTATACATTTACAAAAACTATTTATTCCTAAATAATTTTTAATATATATACTTGCTGCTTTTGATTCATCTATAGAACTTTCTGTACCAAAAATTATTAAATCTATAGATTGCTTATCTTCATCTGTTAATATGTCTTTTGTTGCTTTAATTGCAAGAGTTACTATATCTTGATTACTTGATGTAAAAGACATCTCCATTTGCCCTATACCTTTAGTATACTTTTCTACTTCAACTCCTCTTGCTATAGCTAATTCTTTTATATCTATGTATTTATCAGAAAATTCTACTCCTATTTTATCTATTCCTATATTCATATTTATCTTTCAATTAATATTGAAATTCCTTGGCCTCCTCCCACACAAAGAGTTGCAATTCCTCTTTTTAAATCTCTTCTTATTAGTTCATGAACTAATGTTACCACTATTCTTGAACCACTAGCTCCTATAGGGTGACCTATTGCTATTGCACCACCATTTACATTTATTTTTTCTTCAGGTATATTTAATTCTTTTATAAAGGCAAGAGAAACAGAACTAAATGCTTCATTAGCTTCAAAAAGATCTATATCCTCTACACTTAAATTAAATTTTTCTAATAATTTTTTTGTTGAAAATATAGGGGCAAGACCCATATATTCAGGATCATATCCAACTGTAGCAAATCCCCTAATATTTGCTAAAACTTCTAAATTATTTTCTTTAGCATACTTTTCATCTGCTAAAACTAACATAGCTGCACCATCATTTATTCCTGATGAATTCCCAGCTGTAACTTTACCATCTTCTTTAAATACTGGTTTTAAATTAGATAATTTTTCTCTCTCCATATTAAATCTTGGATACTCATCTATCATATCATTATATATTTCAGCTTTAAAATATCCATTTTCAATAGCATTTTGTGCCTTTCTTTGTGAATTAAAGGCATAATCATCTAATTCTTCTCTCGTAAAATTATATTTTTCTACTATATTTTCTGCAGTAATACCCATATGCGTATTAGAAAAGGCATCTGTTAATCCATCCTTTAACATATTATCGCTACCAGTCATCTTTTCAACTCCACCTACTAATACCACATTATTATTACCACTTACTATACTACTATATCCAAGTTCTATTGCCTTCATTCCTGACCCGCATACCATATTTATTAAATATGCAGGAACTTCTTTATCTATATTACCATTTACAGCTATTTGTCTTGCTATATTTTGACCTAAATTATTTGCTAAAACATTCCCAAGTATAACTTCATCAATTTTTAAATTTTTAGTAATACTTTTAACTAATTCTGCAGAAAAATCTACAAGTTCTATATCTTTATACATACCACTATATTTACCTATAGCTGTTCTCATTGCTTTAATTATTGATACCAATTTTTCCTCCTAAAAACTTATATACCCTAATTATATCTTTTATTTAAAATTTTATCAACAAAAACAACTTTATTTTATCTTAGAAAAAAAACAGAAGTAAATTTACTTCTGTTTATTCTTTATTTATGATCATGTTCAAAGTGTTTTGCATAACCTTTTGTAGCTCTTCCAACTTGGAAGTAATTTGAAACTTTTCCTTTTATTTCTACAAATGCATCAGTACCCTTAATACCTAAAACTACTGACTTATCTTCATTTGCAAACATTTGACCTGACGCACTTTTAATTTCTTCTAATTCATATTCAACTCCATCAACTCTAACAAAAGCATCATCTCCTTTAATTACTACTAATACATGTGAGTGTGCTTCTCCTTTTACATTGTGGAAGTTGTATATTACTTCATCTTCTAATACATGCTCATGTGCATGTGCTTTTTCCTCTTTTACCATTTTACCTGTAGCTGTCATTGCATTTGAATTAGCAAATCCATTTAATGCTAATAATAGCATAGGTAATACCATTAACTTTTTCATCATACTCTCCTTTTTTATTTTATATCTAAACTACCTTTTAGATCATCTGTCATAAATTGCATAATTTCATTTCTACTAATATCTGATAATTTCCATTCACCATTTACTTTTTGCATTTTAACATTAAATGATTTTTCTGAATATTTAATATTATTCTTATCTATATTAGTTAAATAATCTACTATACTTTCATTAAATTCATCTTCACTGTTAATTTTACCAGCAAAAGTTTCTTTTACCATTTTTTGTAACATATCTGTTAAGTAATATTTAATATCTATTCTTTTAACATCCATTTTTACTTCAGAATTTTCACCATTTTCTTTAGCTTCTCCTATAGTATATGTAAAATCACTTAAAAGATTATTAACTGCATTAGATATGAAATCATCTCTTTCTAAAAATTTTTCTTGTTTTATTACTTCCATTTCCTTAGATAAAACTTCTTTAGATTTACCTTCAACAGAACAAGAAATAAGTGTAATCAATGTTAATACCACCAGAAAAAAACTTTTAAACATTTTCTTCATAACTTTTCCTCCTTATTTATTTTCAAGTCTTGCTAATAACTTTTTAGTTTCTTCTTCAAATCCAGGTTTTTCAAGTAAAGCAAACATATTTCTCTTGTATTCTTCAACACCTGGTTGATCAAATGGATTAATTCCTAACATATATCCAGCTATTGCAACTGCTTTTTCAAAGAAATAGAACATATATCCTAAATGATATGGAGTTGCTTCAGGTATATTAATTACAAGATTAGGTACATTTCCATCTACGTGAGCAAGTATAACTCCTTTTGCAGCTTGTTTATTAACATAGTCTATACCTTTTCCACTTAAGTAATTTAATCCATCTAAATTTACTTCTTCTTTTTCTATATGTATATCAACTTCTGGTTTATCTATTAAAAGCACTGTTTCAAACATAGTTCTTCTTGCCTCTTGTATAGATTGACCTATAGAGTGTAAATCAGTAGAAAAATCAGCACTTGTTGGATATATACCTTTCCCATCCTTACCTTCAGATTCTGCAAATAATTGTTTCCACCATTCAGCGATATAGTGTAATCTTGGTTCATAATTTGTTAATATTTCCATATTTTTACCTTTATTGTATAAAAGGCTTCTAGTTGCTGCATATATCATAGCATCATTTTCATAATATTCTTTAGTTGAATAATCAACCATAGCATCATGAGCACCTTGCATTAATTCATCTATATTTATACCTGCTACTGCTATAGGTAATAATCCTACTGCTGTTAATACAGAAAATCTTCCTCCTACATTATCAGGTACAACAAAAGTTTCATATCCTTCACTAGTTGCTAAGTTTTTTAATGCTCCTTTAGCTTTATCTGTTGTTGCATAAATTCTCTTAGATGCTTCTTCTTTACCATATTTTTCTTCTAATTTTTTCTTAAATACTCTAAATGCTATAGCAGGTTCAGTAGTAGTACCTGATTTTGATATTACGTTAATAGAGAAATCTCTATCTCCTACTAAGTCTAATAAGTGTTGTAAATATACAGGGGACATATTAGTACCTGCAAAATATATTTCAGGAGTTTTTCTATCTTCTTTTCTCATATTGTTATAGAAAGTATTAGATAAAAATTCTATAGCAGATTTTGCTCCTAAGTATGATCCACCTATACCTATTACTATTAATACTTCTGAGTCACTTTGAATTTTTTCACTAGCTTTTTTTATTCTAGCAAATTCTTCTTTATCATAATTTTTAGGTAAATCTAACCAACCTAAGAAATCATTACCTGCTCCAGTTTTATCCATAAGTATTTTATCTGCAAGTTCTACAAATGGTCTAATTTGTTCATATTCATGTTTTCCTATAAAAGGTTTTACATAAGTTGTCTCTAATCTTAATTTCATTCTTATTCATCCTTCTTTCAAAATTTGTTCTCTATTTATTAAGTATATACTAAAATCAAATTTCTTTCAATAGTTAATATATATTTTAAACACTTTTTATTAGCTTGTAAATAACAGTGAATTATAAAAATATTTTTTTTGCATTATTAACACTTAATTTTGAATTATTACAATATTTTAACACTGAAATAATTTTTTGAAAAATACAAAAAATAAGGTATACTTTAGTGTATAAATTACACTATGGAGGTATGTTATGACTAGAAACATTTTTTCGCCATCAAAATATATACAAGGTTTTGGTGAAATCAAAAAATTAGCAGGTTATTTCAAAAATTTAGGAGAAAAAGGAGCGTATATTTTAGTAGATAAATTTGTATATGACAAATATGCAGCAGATATTAGATCAAGTTTTGAAACTGAAAATGTAGCTCATCACTTAGAAGTATTTAACGGTGAATGTTCTAAAAATGAAATAAATAGAAATATTGCTTTACTAAATGAAAAGGGATTTGATGTAGTTATTACTATAGGAGGTGGAAAAACTATAGATTGTGGTAAAGCAACAGCTCATTATTCTAAATTACCTATGATAGTAGTTCCAACTATAGCTTCAACAGATGCACCATGTTCAGCTCTTTCAGTAATATATACAGACAGTGGAGAATTTGAACAATACCTATTCTTAAAAGCTAATCCAAATATAGTTGTTATGGATACTGATGTAATAGTTAATGCACCTGCAAGATTACTTGCTGCAGGTATAGGTGATGCCCTTGCAACATATTATGAAGCAAAAGCTTGTCTTGATTCAAACTCTAATACTATAGCAGGTGGAAAACCATCTAAAACAGCTATAGCTCTTGCAAAACTTTGTTTAGACATCATCATGGAAGACGGAGTTAAAGCTATGGCAAGTTGTGAACAAAAAGTTGTTACTAAAGCATTTGAAAATGTTATAGAAGCAAATACTTACCTAAGTGGTATAGGATTTGAAAGTGGAGGACTTGCTGCTGCACATGCTATACATAATGGATTAACAATACTACATGAAGGTCACTCTATGTACCATGGTGAAAAAGTTTCATTTGGAACTATTACTCAGCTAGTTTTAGAAAATAGATCTTTAGAAGAAATAAATAAAGTTATAGATTTCTGTAAATCAGTAGGACTACCTACTTGTCTTAGAGACTTAAATATGGATAAAGTTTCAAGAGAAGCTCTATATGAAGTTGCTAAAGCTTCAGTAGCTCCTGGTGAAACTATACATAATATGCCATTTGAAGTTACAGCTGATGATGTATTCGCAGCATTACTTACAGCAGATAAATTAGGTTCTAGATAATAATAGGCACTCGATTGAGTGCCTATTTTACTATCTTTTTATACAATAAATATGAATAAATTACAGGTAAAATTAAAGGTATAAATGAAATGAGAAATATATTAGGAATTAATATAGACGCCATCATCAATATTCCAGATATCACAAACATTTTACCTCCAAATCTATGTGTTTTATTCCAATTTTCCTCATCATTTAAAGTCCAAGGAGTTCTAATCCCTATAGTATAGCTTTGTTTACATTTAGGCAAATAATTTCCAAGCACTATAAATAGAAGTCCTATTGGAAAATGTATAATTTTGCCAACATTAATATTGTATCCACTTATCATTAAATAAGTAGAAAAAAATACAAAATTTGAAATTATAGGTAATAGCCATATACTATTTTTATATAAAAATGTCTTATTATTTTCAATATTTTTAGGATCTTCTTTAATAGAAAAGGCTAAAAAAGCATTCATAAAGGCAAATAAAAGTGGAAGACCAAATATGAAGACTTTCTTAGAAGAATATCCATCAACTTCACCATTAAGATTAAAATGTGAAGGTATCATTTCTGGTAGTTTTGAATATATTGTTAAACCAAATACCATAGGTATTAAACAAAGTATTATTGAAATTATTATTTTTTTCTTATTAAACATTTTTATCATCTCCTTTAAAATTGTTAAACCATAGAATTAATTCTTCAAAAACTGTAATATTTAATTCATAATAAATATAGTTTTTAAATTTAGTTTCACGAATTAATTCTGCTTTTTTCAATAAATTCAAATGATAAGAGACCGTTGGAGCTGTAATATTAAAAGAATTTGCAATATCTCCAGCACTCATTCTTCCATTTTTTAAAAGCATAAGTATTTCTCTCCTTATAGAATCTGAGAGGGCTTTAAAAGTATCTTTAAACATAATATCACCTCTATTTTGATAGTTATCTAATTAGATTATATTCTAAATAGATAGAAAAGTCAATATATTTTGTTAAAAAAAGGTGATTCGGGATTTTAAAAAAATCCTTTAATCACCTCTTTCTTTTCTGTATAATTTAGTTACCACAAAAAACTATCAGAAAGGAGTGATAAAAATGGTCTCTAAACTCAAATCTATCTTCTCCAAAACTATTTTAGCAAATTCTATCAGGAATTCTACCATATTGAAAACTCTATAGATAAATTTCTTGCTTGTGGTGATCTAAACAAAAGTTTCATTACATATAGATGTAATATGTGTAACTTCCAACATAAAATGAAACTTACTTGAAAATCTAGATTATGTAATTCTTGTGGATATAACTACTCTATTGTTAATCAATTAATTAATCCCTCATAGACATGTTCTTTTTACTGTACCTAAAGATTTTAGACTATTTATCGATTATGATAGAAATATTCTTTCTAAAATGGCATCTGCTATTAATTATAAAAATTTCTTTACTGATTCTGATATTATTCACTACAGTATAATTACTCATATTCATGCTATTGTTTCTCTTGGTGGTTTAAACAAAAAATTTCAATATAAAAAAATTAAATATTTTCACGTTAATTCTATTGCTAATCAATGGAAATATCTCCTTTGTAATTTAATAAATAATGCTAATTATCCTAATAATAATATTAAACTAAAAGCTAAAGAATATATCAGATTTTTCTTTAATATTGGTGATAATTATGTTAATGATCCTAAAGGTATAATTAAATATCTTGCTAGAGTCCCTATTGCTGAGTATAAAATTGTTGATATTAATTTTAAAAAGAATTATGTTACTTTTATGTTTAATGATTTAGCTAATAATAAAGAAATTACTTATCATACTTTATCTATTCAAGAGTTTGTTGCTAAATTACTTTTTCATCTTCCTTACAAACATTTTAAGATGATTAATAGATTTGGTTTCTATTCTAGAAGAAAATCTTCTAAACTTAAAGCTGCTCTTACTTTATTTAAATCTGAACTTAAAAAAGTTCCTTCTCTTTTTAAAAAGAACTTTAAGTCTATTTGGGATTTAGATCCTTTTATGTGTCCTAATTGTAATACTTATCTTGAAATTTTTGAACTCTTTGTAAGTAGTCCTTTTGGCCGACCTATACATAAAATATATAACCCTAATGGCCTATTGTTTAAATAGGTAATTTTGTATTACTTTAAAATACATATTTTAATATATTTTTTTAATCAAGCATAATTGTTATATGATTTTATACAATTCTATGCATTTTATTGAGTTTCTAATTTCTTATAGAATAAAAAAAGAAGCCAAAGGCTTCTATGTATTCTGTTTTAAATATTAAATGGCGACCTTGGAAGGACTCGAACCTT
>NZ_LOHX01000102.1 GCF_001559775.1 Streptobacillus felis
TAAATTTTTTCATAATTCTCCTTTTGTATTTTAATGGACTAATTAAATCATATACAAATTTTAATTCAATACATGTTATGGTATAATAATGAATTTAAAAGTAATTTCTAATGAGTTTAGACCAAATATTATGATTCTATTAGATTATTATGGTAAAATCTATTTGTACTTTATTATATTTTTAGGAAATATAAAAGGAATTGATAATATAAAAAAAGTGTAAAAGTATAAAAATGAAATGTATGATTTTTTTCATTTTTATGAAAATATTTACACGTTGGTATTTGAAAAAAAACAAGGTATATTTAAAATTGAAAGAGTCAGTTATGGTAAATGAGGGAGAAATAAGGATACTTGAAAAGCTTTTAGAAGAAAGTATTGTAAATCTTCAAAGTATATGTGAGTATTTTAGAGTTTCAAACAGAACAATACAGTATAATATTAATAATATAAATTACTATTTATTTAAAAAAGG
>NZ_LOHX01000103.1 GCF_001559775.1 Streptobacillus felis
AAATGTAAATGTTTTAATACTTTCACCTATATCTAGAAGTGAAATAAAAGAAGCAGTTTCAAAAGGAATACATTTAACTATTTCTAATTTTGAAGATATAGAATATATTTTAGAAAATAAAATAGTAGGTAATTTTCATTACGCTATAGAAACTGGTATGGGTAGAATAGGCTTTATGGAAGAGGAAATTGAAAAAGCAGATAATGTATTAAAACCTGTTGGTATAGTGTCACATCTATCTTCTGCAGACTTTGATGAAGAATATACAAAATTACAAATAGAAAAATATGCTAGAATAGTTTCAAAATTAGATGTAAAATATAAACATTTGTTGAATAGTTTTGGAAGTATTAAATATAATAAAGAATATGATTTATATAGAGTTGGAATAATAATGTATGGTGGAGAAATGAATGAAATATTTGACCCTGTTATGACT
>NZ_LOHX01000104.1 GCF_001559775.1 Streptobacillus felis
AAGGTTACTGTTTCTGGACCATATACTATATTTTTATTCAGTTCTTTTAATTTAATTTTTCTCTCCTTACATTTAAGTAAATCTTTAGTATACATTACTCCACATATATCATATATACTATCATTATATTATGGTATACGTGAACATTAATGTTCTATAATATCGTTCCTTACTTCTTCTACTGTCTCTTCTTTATCATTATCTATAATAACTGTTCTTG
>NZ_LOHX01000105.1 GCF_001559775.1 Streptobacillus felis
AATTGACATCAGTTACTTTAAGATTATTTAGTAATAATGAATCACTCTTAACATTTAATGATGCTAATGTCTCATCTTTATTATGTCTTAATATCATATCTAATATTAATTTACCTTTATATGTTTTAGGATTTAATATAGTTATCTTTTCTAAATCTATTTCTTTTTTATCAACTCTATAATCTATATCTAAATTAGATAGATCAAAACTGTCTTTAAATTTAAATACTTCATTATTTTTACTATCTTTTATTTCAAAGCTATTAATGTCTAAATTACCAGATTTAGTTAAATTAAATAATTTAGCATTTTTATGATTATTATCTAAGAATATCTTTGGCCTTTTATATACTTTATAGCTTAAATTTTCTAAATCTAAATTACCTTTTATATACGTATTTTCAAAATACTCTTAGATATCTAATTTTGAATTTACATTTAATTTA
>NZ_LOHX01000106.1 GCF_001559775.1 Streptobacillus felis
TTATTCTTCTTTCATAACCCTTTTTACCTACAGATATTACTCCAACTTTAGCCGAACTTGGTATAGAATATGAACCTCTTGCTGTGTATCCTGATTTATCTAAGTCTGATTTTTCATAATCAGTTGCTGAAATATATCCTAAGGCAACTGAGTTATCTAAGGTTGCATTAGTCTGATTCCCTAATGCTAGTACTGATTTACCATTATGTCCTTCTATTTTTTTATTACTACTATCTTTTAACTCACTTATGTTGGCATCATTACCTATTATGATAGAATCTCCATCTTTTGAAGTTCCCCAAACACGAGAATTAACTCCTAATATTATTGAATTAGGTGCATAGACAACTGATCCATGACCATAAACCATAGAATTTTTACCATCTATGTCTACTCCAGAACCATTACCAAAGGCAATAGAACCCTCTCCTAAAGCTCTTCCAGCTATCCCTAATGCTATTGAATTTTTTTCTTTTGTAAATGAATATGATCCAATTGATATTGAGTTTTCTTTAAGTGAGAACGAACCTCTACCTAAGGCTATCCCATTATCTCCAAAAGCACCTGATTTACTTCCTATAACTACTGCATTTTTTCCACTAGATTTAGCTGTATCTTTTACTCCATTTTTTATTTCTTTTTTTATCTTAAGTATATCTGTTTTAACATCCTTATCATCTTTTGCCTCTACAAAAGCTTTTTCTATTCCATCTATATAGCTTTTAACCCCTATAAAATAA
>NZ_LOHX01000107.1 GCF_001559775.1 Streptobacillus felis
AAGTTCCACTCATAGAATCTTTACCTCCTATTGCTGCTATTTCAAAGTCTAATTGACATCTCATTGCACCAAGTAAGGCAAGCATAGGTTTTGACCATTTAACATTATCTTTTCCTAATTTTTCAAAATATTCTTGAAAAGATAAATATATTCCATCATAACTAGTTCCAGAAGCTACTAGTTTTGCAATTGATTCAAGTACAGCATACATAGAACCATGATATGGAGATTTTTCTGTTAGATACGGATTATATCCCCAAGTTATTGCTGATGAAGTATTAGTTTTTTTAGAAATCATAGGTATCTTCATTATAGATACATCAATAGGACTTAGTTGATATTTCCC
>NZ_LOHX01000108.1 GCF_001559775.1 Streptobacillus felis
TTACTTCTATTAATTTCTTTTTGTCTTCTTCATCTACACTTTTATCATCAAAAAATAATGTTTCTTTTTTAACTACATCATTCAATTCTACAAATTCTTCAATTTTAGCACCTGCTAAATTCATTATATTTATTTTATCTAAAGAATCAACTTCACAAATTCCAGCTAAAACTTTTATTGATGTTTTATAACTTTCACCATCTTCTATACTTTTAATATT
>NZ_LOHX01000109.1 GCF_001559775.1 Streptobacillus felis
ATTTTCATTATCATCTGGTAGTCAACATAGTTTATGATCATCATGAATTATACATGCCATTTTCTTAGTTACTTCTTCTTTATTCGTTGCTCCTATATCTAAACAAATCTATGTCTCATCAATTAATTCTTTAACTGCATTCTTATTTTCTCCTTCCTCATCAATTTCTCCTAGTATTAATATTTTTCGATTTATATTTTTGTCCAGATAGTTATTAATTATTATTGTTATTT
>NZ_LOHX01000110.1 GCF_001559775.1 Streptobacillus felis
CATTTTCACTTACACCATTTTTATGTAACCATTCATTGAACTTATTCCATCTAGCAGTATCTATATGTCCCCATTTAACACCTTTGTCTCCTTAGTAATCATTTATCCATTTTTGTGATTCTAATACTAGATTTTTATTTAATTCAGGCGCTTCTTTTAATAAAATATCTACAGATTCTTCTACATTATCTATTGCATATAAATAACCTTTTTCGATAGCTTTCATTAAATTCATAGCAACTTCTTCATAATTTGCTAAGAAATCATTATTTGCTATAATTACTGGAGTACAGTAATCTAAGTCTGGTTCCACTTTGACATCGAAGAAATTAAAATCTAAACCAGCATTTTTCAGTGCGATACCGTCCCATGCATAATATATCCATGTTGCATCTGTTTCAGTTTGTAAATCTTTTAATACATCCCATGAATAAGGTATTACATTTACTTTTTCAAAACTTGCACCTTCATTAGCCATTAATTTATTAATCATAGCTTGTTCAGT
>NZ_LOHX01000111.1 GCF_001559775.1 Streptobacillus felis
CTTTGATATCAATTTGATAATTGAGAATAAAAAAGAAAAGATATAATAACATTACAAAGAAATGGAAACATTAACTTAATTTATAAAAAAGGTAAAAAGTTAGGGATGTAAATTAGTAAATTATGAGAAAAAAAATCTAAGTTAATAAAAACAAATAAATTAATATTATAAAAATTAGAGAAAATAGAAAAAAGATAACAAATAAAAAAAAAGATTTTAAAAAGATCTATATTTTTTTTAAAATTTTTTTATTTTACCTATTGACTTTTATAAAAATCTAGTTATAGTATAATGATAAGTTTAGAAAAAGGTTTCTAATGGGGTGAAATTTATGAAAAAGACTTTAAATGAAGTTGCAAAACATGCTGGAATATCTAAAAAGACTAT
>NZ_LOHX01000112.1 GCF_001559775.1 Streptobacillus felis
TTTATTTATCTTTCTATCAAACTTTATTTCAAATCCATTACTTAATCCTGATATATCATATATATTTTCATTATCTGTAATTATACTTCTTAAATATCTTGTATTACTATATTTTAGATAGATCTTATTATTCTTTATTGGAAATGATAAATTAATATCTAAATTCTCATTTCTTCTAGACCTTCTTTTATCAGATACTTCTTCTAATTCTTCTCCAGGAAGTAATTCATCTACATTCTTCATTACTTTTCTATTTGGTAGTATAGGTCTTACAAAAGTATATGATATATCTAGTTTTTCATTTAATATTAATCCTTCAACTCCTGCACTTATATTGTATCTATATTTACCAACTTCATTATTTTCTCCATAATTATCAAAACCTAGTGATAGTTTAAATGGATTAGTTTTCTTATTAGTTATTACTATATTTGACTTATCTTCTTCTATAGATGGTTCTATACTAACATCTATATTATTACTTTTAGCATATTTGAAGTTAGATACTAGTGTATCTATTTTTGATACATCTAGTTCTTCTCCACTTTTTAAATCACTATTTAAACTAATAGCCAAACTATCTTCAATTCCATTATATATTATCTTATCTATTTCTGTAGAATAAACAATAAATGGTATTAGTATTATTAGTAATTTTTTCATAATTCACCATTCATATTATTTAATTTATAAATATAGTTTAGAATAGTAATATTTAAAATTTCTTTTTCTTTTTCAGTTAATACCTTTATTAACTCATCTTCATAATCATTTGTAAATATAAGCTTGATTTCACCTTCTTCTCTTGTCATTTCTAGGAATTCTTCTATATCACTATCATTAATTATTAATTCAAATTGATCTCCAAGCTTATTATTGAAATATACAAATTTTAAAGATTCTTTAGGTACTTCATATATTATTTTTCTTTCATTTGTTATAAACTCTACTTTCCTTGTTGCAAAAGTTTTTTCAAGTTGTAATATCATGAAATTTAATGTTGGTTTCATATCTTTTTTTGTTTCTATATACGGTCTTAATAAATCTAATTTACTTGAAAATCTTTCATCATTTGTTGAAAAACTTTCAATAATTAAGTCTCTTGTAACTTGTGTAGCTCTTTGTGGGACAGAGTATCCAATAACTCCTAATATTAAAGTAATCAATATTACCTTTTTCATTTTAATGGTTCTCCTTTTTCTGTTAAAATATTAAACTTTTCTTTATAAATTTCTCCTATTTCTTCATCTGCTTGAAAATGTTCTATCGAAAACACTATATCTAAAATTTCATTATTATAGTATTGTCTAATTTTATCAAGTAAATTTTTCAATTTATCATTTTCTTCTGAACTTGTATCATAACCTACATATACTTCATAATCCCTATACCATTTATACTCATCATCATATTGTTCTACATATATTTTAAATAATATATACATTTTACTTTTTTCAAGATACTTATCCCAATCCATATTTTCTATTTTTATAGGTTTAGAATTTATTTCTTTTAATATATCTTGTTCTACTAAATCATCGTATTTTATTTTCTTATCAAATAATCCAAAAATAACATTATTATGTTTTACATATCTAACTCCACTAAATTCTTTCTTTATTAAGTGTATGTCAAATTTAATATTACATTTTTTAGGATTATCATTACTAAAAGCTTCACATATTTCTAACTTATTTTCTTCTAATATTTCTAATATTTTTTCAAAATCATTACCTTTTGATTTATCATAAATTAGTTCGTTTACTATATATGGTTTCATATATTGTAGATGTGTATCTAATATATAATATTTGTATCTTTTTATAGATTCTTCATCATATTTAATATTTTCTACATATATATCATTAAAATAATCTAATTTTAAATCAAATCTGCCTTCAAAATATATGCTATTACTCCAGTTTGCATCTAAACCTTCATGTTCAAGCATATATGGGCCTACACTTATATCTTTGGTTTGTATTATTAAATTATATTCTTGCTCATAATATGACACAACTTGCTGTCTAATTTCATTTGGAACACCATATAACCACCTATAAATTGGAAAAATAGAGAGAATTAATAAAATAAAAAATATGCCTAAAGCAATTAAAAAATTTTCTTTCATTTCTATTTACCTACTTTCTGCTTCCTTTTTACAAGTTTATTTGCATTTTTATCAACTTTTCCTACTTGATGATTTTGAGTTATTCCAACTATTGCTTCATTATACTTCTTTATATAATCTTTTTTTTCATATTCCTTTATTTGTTTTTCCAAGCCAATAGCCTTATATTCTGTAGTTTTACTAGATAAAAACCAGTTTCTTCTTTGTAACAATTCTAAATAATGATTAATATCAGGATGTTTTTCTAACAATTCTTTTCTAATTTTTCTATTTATAAGATTTGCGTTCTTACTATTTTGATATGCCGTTTCTATCATATATTTAGAATTTTCCGGATAAAACTTTCTTATACTTTTTAATAATATATTAATCATTAAATCATAATGCATTAAATCACTAGCAAAATTTGCAGTTTTATTATTAGTTGTTAATTTCCCTTTAGAAATAGTAGTTCCATTTAAAAGAGCTGATAATGGAATAACAGCTAAAGAATCCCTATCTCCACTAGTATCATATCCAACTCTTTCTCTTCCTTTAATTTCATTTTTTATCACACTATCATAAACAACAGGAGCTGGATCAAATGTTACAGCTTGTGTATTTATTAATCTTCTTGAGATATAATTTGCTATTCCTCCGCCTAATGAATGTCCTACTAAAAGGGCTACTTTCCCTTTATTTTTGGAACTTTCTAAATATTCTTTTACTTGTTTATAAGCCTCCAAATATTGATCATTGTTCCTTTCTGATAACTGAATATCATTTTTTATATCATTTATTTTTGTTTTTTCTGTACCCCTAAACGATATTATTATTTCTCCCGTATTTTTATTCTCTAATATATATCCATCTAATCCATTTTTTTCATCTTTGATTACTTTTTTTACAACTAAATCTTTATAAAAAGTTTTTTCAACACTATAATCCTTATATGCATTTTGTGCTATCTTATTCAATTCATCAACTGTAAATCCTTTTGTATCAATCCCTGTATAGATGTTATTTGGATTATCTACATAAAAAATAGTGTCAACTTTCTTATCAATTGTTCCTTCTATTTTTTCTTTTAATAGTATATTGTTAGCTACATTTCTCTTTTCTAAATCGTTTAATTTATTAAACTTTTTCTTGTTTTTTTCATCTAAACTTTTTTCTATTTCTAATATTTGTTTTTGTATCTCTTTTTCTGAAAATCTAGGTACATATGTATAATTTCTAAGTTCACTCATTTCTTCCATAGTAAGTGTTTTGGTTTCTACTTCTATAGATGTTCTACTTTCATTTATTTCTTCTTGTTTATAATGTAAAGTATTATCATCTATTTCTTCGTTTTCATATTTCCATCTATTTGTTTCATATGTTACTAACTTTTTCATACTTTCTAAATCTAATACATCCACATTATTTATATTAATATAAAGTGTGTTATCTTTTGTAGTCCCTGCCTTTGTTATTACTCCTTTATCATTTGTAATATTATCTAGAAAGACTACATCCTTAAATTCTTTCCCACCAACTTTTCCTATATCTCTATAATATGATTTTATTATTGAAATTCTTTCTTCATCACTTTTTGAATTTTCTAAAATACCTTTATATCTCCTTAATAAAGTCTCTGTGTCAACATTTAATTTTGTAACTTCTTTATTTATTTCAGTAAGTAAATTAGCTCCATCTATATTAACTGTTGTATCTATAGCCCTAACATAGGCACTAGGTGTCCCTAATACATTCTTAAAATCATCTATGACCTTATCTCTATTTTCTTTATGTAATAGTTCTAAATGAGCATTGTATTTCTTTCCA
Organism: Streptobacillus felis; assembly: GCF_001559775.1. NCBI lineage: Bacteria > Fusobacteriati > Fusobacteriota > Fusobacteriia > Fusobacteriales > Leptotrichiaceae > Streptobacillus > Streptobacillus felis. The sequence goes on from NZ_LOHX01000112.1 coordinate 3,938, forward strand.
TCTACTTCTATTTCTGAACTTGTTATCTTACCTTCTCTACTTAAACCTATACCAAATCCATTTCCTTTATGTGATAGTGAACCTCTTCCACCTAATACACTACTACCTGATAAATCTAATCCTAAGCCTATACCAGTATCATTTACCTTTACATTTGCATCTACTCCAGTAACTCCACTCATGCCTGCTGACACTGAAAATCCTAAATCTAAACTTGATTTATCTTCTTTTTTCTCATCTCTTTTATCTTCTTCTAATACTTTTTCACTATTTATTTTTATATCTTCTAAATTTAATTTATTCTTACTATATATCTTCTCATCTAATGAATACCTCTTATTACTATACCCTACCCCAACTGTTCCACTCATTGTTAATGGGTTAAATGATAAATCTACATTTCCCCCATCTGTTTTATCACTTACTCTTTTACTGCTTTCTCCTTGTAATAAATGTGTCTCTTTTGAATTTATCTCTAAACTCTCTCCATTTATTTCTTGATTTAATAAAGCTACTTTTTCTTTTGCATTAAGTAATATATTATTTACATCTATTCTTGATGATAAGCTCTCACTACTTTCAATGTTTGCCCGTCTATTACTTCCTCCAACACTTAAACCTACAGATACATCAACTAATTTATTAGGATTTATTGCTCCACTAATAACCTTATTTACCTTATGTATATTAGAAGCTATATTTAATACATTATCTACTCTTCCACTTTCAATCATTTCTTTTGTATCTGCTGCTATATCAAGTAAACTTGACCCTGCATTTACTCTAATACCTATATTAAAATTATTAGACTTTAAATTACCTTTTACATCATTTTTTACATCTTTTAATAGTATATTATTTGCATTAATTTCAAGTCTTTCTCCTAATATATCTGCACTACTTACTACATCTCCTGTTGTTTCTATCCTTATTTCTTTTGATGATATATTTGATTTATGTGAAAGTAGACTTTCTTCAGTATTTTCATCTTGATTTAATGTATAACCTAGTTTTGCACTTACTCCTCTTAAACTTACCTTTAAATCAAAATTTACTCTACTATCATTTAAATAGTCTTCTCTTAAAATCTTACTTTTATCTTCTAATATATTTACGCTACTTGCCTTTATTTCTAACTTTTCATTTGTATGTATATTAGAACCTCTTACAAGTAAGTCCCCTGTATTTATTTTAACATTTTTCCCTAATATATTACTAGAATTTATTTCTTCTATTTCTTCAATTTGTTCTATCTTAGTTCTATTTTTGATAAATATATTTTCATTTATCTCATGTCTTGTATTCTTCGTCTTATTTGATAATATTTTTATCTTTTCACTATTTAACTCTATATTTTCTTCTGCTATTAAATTACTGCCTAATATATTAGTACTTCTTGAATCTATTTTAATGTTTTTACCAAATATTTCACTTGATATATTTTTCTCTGTCTTTTGTCTTTCTTCTACTAAAGACTTCCAAAATAGAGTGTCTTCTAAATATTTTATTTCATTTATTCTTTCATCTACTATAGATTTTACAAATATATTATCTGATTTAATATTTAAATTATCTAAGGCTTTTAATCTTGCTCCCTCTATTAATATGTTATTACTTGATAAATTAATATTATCAAATAGTAACTTTTGATCTCTAATATTTAAATTCTTTGCATTTATTGTAATATTACTCTTCTTAGGAGTTTCTTTTTCAAGTTTTTTATCCTCTAATTTGAATTCATTTATTAAATACTTGTTTTTATTATTGTATTTAATATTATTTAGAAAATACGGATTATTTAAGAAATTTGATAGTTTTGTATATCTTGGGTCTTCTTCTACTGTATACTCTACATTCTTTCCATCTATATCTATATTCTCTTTATTATTTACATATCTTTCATCTTCTTCTCTTAAAGTCTTCTTATCTTCATCTTTAAGATTTACAATATTTGATATTATATTTATTTCTTCTCCCTTAATATGTGAGGGAAGTCCTTTAAGACTTACTTCTCTTTCATTACCTAAGTCTCTAATATATGTAGCTTTATGATATATGTAACAAGCAACTACTCCAAAACAAGTTCTATCTCCTTCATATATCATCTTCTCATATCCATCTTTAACTATTATCTTTTCATCACTTATACTCGATGAATTATTAAAGATATTTGAACTTATCTTATTTTCTTTATTTGCTATTATATGTCCATCTTTATTATTTAATTCTTCTTTTGTAGTAATATTAATATTATTTCCACTAAGTACTGAAAAGCTTGTATCAGAATTAGTATTTTCAATTATACCTTTTAGAGTTAATTTGGTTTCTCCACTTCTTGTATAATCTTCTGTCTTATCTACATTATCATACATATATCTTCTATGTTCTTCTTTAATATTTGATATATTTTCTTTACTTAGTAATGTAGTGTATTCATCTAGATTAAAGAATATACCTGGTTTCCCTGCCCTATTTCTATTCTTTACCAATGTTTCATGATTCTTTAGTACTCTCCAATCAAATTCACTAAGATCTATTTCTACTACTTCATCATAAAAGGCTGATAAAGCATTTCTTTTTGCTTCATCTGTTTTCGATTGTTTTAGTGCATTATATGAATCATATTGTTCTACTACTTTTTTTATCCATTTTGTTTTTACTTCTTCTTCATTTAGTTCTTTATTATCTAAAGTAATCCATTTCTTAATAGGACTTCCATATGAATTTACTCTTCCTACATTATTTAAAGTAGTACTTGATATATTTAGATTTTTATCTGCATGTATTATTGCTCCATTTTTATTATCTATGTTGTTTTGGGCTATTAGGTTTATATTATCACTTATTAATACATTCCCATCATTTATTATGTTTTTAGCTGATATATTAATACTTTCATTTGATATTATTTTATCTCTATTTGTAAAATCTCCTTCTACCTTAACATTTAGATTATCTGTCTTTATTTCCTCTATTTTAGCTTGTGTCTTTGATTCTAATGTTAAGTCTTTTGAAGTTATACTCTTAACTCCTATACCTGATTTTGTTGCTACTATCTTTACTACATCTCCATGTATAGAGCCTATTATGTCTGCACTTAGTCTTATACCTTCTTCTCCTGCATAAGTTGTTACTTTTAATTCTTTTGCCTTTATATCTCCTTCTGATTTAAAGGTATTAGATATTATCTCTAAATTCTCATCTGTATTTAGTTCTTTTAAGCTTTTGATGTTTCCTTTAGGTTTGTTGTAGTGGTCAAGCTTTTTTGATACAGCATGGTAAAGTTAATTTATTTTCTTCTTCTCACCTCCATAGGTGTTAAATATCCATTATAACTATGTGGTCTTACATAATTATAATATACATATGAAAATTCTTCTATTCCTTTGTATAAATCTTCTTCCTTTTCAAATATATAATTATTT
>NZ_LOHX01000113.1 GCF_001559775.1 Streptobacillus felis
TTTAATAACCCATGAATAAAGATTAGGATATTTAACACCATATTTAGTACATATATCTTTGTAATTTTTTCCTTTTTCTATACATTCTTTTGCAATATTCATCTTAGTTTCTTTACTTAGTTTAGGATTTATCATAGAGTATATCTCTCCTTTAGGATCATATTCTTTTATAATACCCTTTTAATACTAATAAATCCATCTTTTTAAAACATTTTTACTATTTAAATACTCTATTTCTAATTGTCGAGTACTTTTTCCATCAATTTTTTCATTTATTACTTTTTGTTTAAAGTTTTTAGTATATGATCGATTTTGTTTTCCTACTTCTTTAAGTCCTTTTTTTCTATGTATTCTTTATTTTGAAGTAATAATACTTAGATTCCCTTTAGCTATATTATATTCTTTTGCTACAA
>NZ_LOHX01000114.1 GCF_001559775.1 Streptobacillus felis
ATAGTAATAGATCGAGGAAGTACATTACCAGAAACTGTGTCAGTAGGGGTATAGGATTAAAAGGTAAATCTAATTGTATTTTATAATGATTTATGGTAGTATTTGTATAGTAAAATATGAGGAGCAAAAAAATGACAGAATTAGAAAGATCAAAAGAGATAATAAGCTTTATAGCTCATTCAACAAGAAAAACACCAGTTAACACTTTATACGGCTGAAGCTATAAAGGGTGAATATGAGGTTAAAATAATAGGGAAAG
>NZ_LOHX01000115.1 GCF_001559775.1 Streptobacillus felis
TGGCCAAATAAATGGAATTATCGCCGCTATAGGTATGAAAATTATTATAGTCATAACTGGAACTAATCTATTACCACTAAAGAAAGCTAAATAATCAGGTAAAGATTTATTAGAAAACTTATTAGTAATTAATGCAGAAGTAATACCTGTTACTATACAGCCAAATACTCCTATTTGTAGAGTAAATATTACTAATTCTCTTGCATATAAAGAG
>NZ_LOHX01000116.1 GCF_001559775.1 Streptobacillus felis
ATGAATTAACGACATATAAGCAAAATGTATTAGAGTTAGATAATAAATCAACTGAGTCAAATAAAGTATTTAAAGAAGCTATGATTTCCTTAATATTAATGATATCTCCTATGGCTCCTCATATATCTGAAGCAATATGGGAATTATGGTGAATGGAAGGATATATATTTGATTCAAATTGGCCATAATATATAGAAGCGTTAACTAATGTTTCAGACATTACTATGATGATACACGTAAATGGGAAAATAAG
>NZ_LOHX01000117.1 GCF_001559775.1 Streptobacillus felis
GCCATAGTTATAACTTATTTTACATGATTAGCACATGGTATAAAGTGTGGATTAGGTATAGCTAATGAACAAGAGAATCTTTCAACTGAAGTTGGATTATGGCCATTGCTTATATTTGATCCTAGAAGAGCTATAACAGGAAAAAATCCATTACAATTTTGTAGTAGAAATCCTAATTGGGTTAAATATATGGATTTCTTATTGAGTGAAACAAGATTTAAAATGGCAAAAGAATTATTTGAACAAAAAATGAATAATTCAAAAAAAGTATGGAATTATTATCAAAGATTATCAAAAATGGACTATAAAGAAGAATAAAATCTTTGGGGGAAACCAAAGATTTTTTATTTACTTTTTTTAATAATTAATAGATAATTAAAAAAGGGGGAAATTGTAATGAAAAATAGTGGAGTATCGTTAATAGAGGTAATAATCTACATATCTTTAGTTATTATCACATTCTTTTTATCATTTAATACATTTTTTAAATTATTAGAAAAACAAAAATTAAGAAAAGAT
>NZ_LOHX01000118.1 GCF_001559775.1 Streptobacillus felis
TAAATGCTGCTTTAAAACAGCATCTTGATCTTTGAAGAATAGTCCCAACAGCTAGTCCAAATATCCAGTCTAATACTAATTTTGGTTCTTTTAAGTAGAAACCAAATCCAACTACACATGCTAGTATTATTAATGCATAAGGTATTTGCGATGGTTTCTCTTTTCTTCTACTCTTTCTATCTTCCATCTTAGCCTCCTCTCAATTTCTTATTCTAATTACACAAATAATATATCTCTAAATTAAT
>NZ_LOHX01000119.1 GCF_001559775.1 Streptobacillus felis
AATGGATTATGCAAGAAATGCAAATATTAAAACACCATATAAGCCATTTGCAGCAAGTGGAGCTAGGAGCTAAGGGTATATAGGTAATCATTCACAACAAAAGTTCAGAGAAGAATTGAAGATTCTAGGTATAAATAGAAAAGTAGCAAATATAGTAACACAAGTTTTAGATAATTAATTAGATGAAGCTTTCAAAAATCTAACTAAACCTATAGGTATGTTTAATACTAAAGAAGTTGCTGAAGAAATAGCTAAAGAAAAAGGATTTACTTTTGTTTAAGATGTGGGCAGTGGATATAGAAGAGTTGTTGCATAATCAAAACCAGGTAAAATAATAGCATTAAATGCTGTTCAACAACTAGTTGAAGCAGGAA
>NZ_LOHX01000120.1 GCF_001559775.1 Streptobacillus felis
GCTCTTCCGATCTTTCATTTATTCTTGAATAAGGATCTTTAGGATCACTTGAATATGAACCCTCAGGCACATTATAATTTACTGGATCATACCCCCAGTTATATCTTAGGTCTGGATTTAATTCATCTACTGAATCAGTTGAATAATCATATATTGGTAAAAGTTGTACATGAGTAATACCTAATTTTTTCAAATAATTTAATTCACTTTCTTCAAAAACACCTAAATATTTCCCTTTATTTTTGGCATTTAATGTAAAATCTCTAATATGTAATTC
>NZ_LOHX01000121.1 GCF_001559775.1 Streptobacillus felis
TTTTTTAATTCTTCTGAGTGTTTTTGTATCATAATTTTTTCTCCTTTTTCCTTAATTATATTATACACCACTTTACTCTACTGTTACAAATTTATTATACCACTACATAGGTTTATGTTATCACTTATTAATACATTCCCATCATTTATTATGTTTTTAGCTGATATATTTATATTATTATTTGATATTATTTTATCTCTATTTGTAAAATCTTCTTCTACCTTAACATTTAGATTATTTGTCTTTATTTCCTCTATTTTAGCTTGTGTCTTTGATTCTAATGTTAAATCTTTTGAAGTTATACTTTTAACTCCTATACCTGATTTTGTTGCTACTATCTTTACTACATCTCCATGTATAGAACCTATTATGTCGGCACTTAGCTTTATGCCTTCTTCTCCTGCATATGTTGTTACTTTTAATTCTTTTACCTTTATATCTCCTTCTGATTTAAAGGTATTAGATATTATCTCTAAATTCTCATCTGTGTTTAGTTCTTTTAAGCTTTTTATGTTTCCTTTAGTATTACTATATCCTTTTATTTCTTCATTTTCTATTATTGGTTTTGATGTTGTTAAAGCCATATTATGTATATTTAAAAAACTTGCACCATCTAGTGTTATTCCATTAGGATTTGAAAGTATTACATCTAGTTTATCTTTACTTAATGCTTCAAGTATTCCTTTTAGTTTACTTTCTTCTAATCCTTTTACATCTAGAAGTGCAAGTTTTGCTCTTGTCTCTTTTATATTATTATTTCCATTTATTAATCCAGCTATTCTACTTCTTGCAATATTTTTTGCATTATTTATTACAGCACCTTTTTCACTTACATTAAATTCTTTAAAGGTTGAATGACTTACACCTTTAGGACTTGGAGTTGAAATATTTATGATGTCTACACCACTATTACTCTTTTCTACATATACATTAGTTTTTCCATCTACTGTTATGTTTGTATATGAAAAAAATGTAGTTAAAAATGCTAGAAAAGTTAGTTTTAATGTATGTTTCATGTTGAAGTCCTCCTATTTTTACTATATTTAAATATTATCATTTTTTATCACACAATACTAGTTTTTTTGAAAAAAAAAGTTCCTAATTAGGAACAGAATTAATGGCGGAAGTGACGAGACTCGAACTCGCGACATCTTGCGTGACAGGCAAGCACTCTAACCAACTGAGCTACACCTCCAAAAAAATGGTGGTCACAACTGGGCTCGAACCAGTGACCCCCTGCTTGTAAGGCAGGTGCTCTCCCAACTGAGCTATGCGACCATTACCAATAAAGTATACAATAAAATGAAATTTATTTCAATACTTTTTTATATTATTTCTTTATTTTTTACATAAAAAATAGTATAATTTACTTAAAATAAAGGTTTTTTGAAAGGATTAACAATGAAAAAATATCTATTACTTTTATCAATGCTTACATTTGTTGGTTGTTCTACATTAACAACTTCTATACTTAAAACAACAAATTTTCTATATAGAGGTGAAAAGACTAATTTAGTTAATTTTGGAAGAGCTGTATCAAGTTATGAACCTAAGTGGAATCACTTAGATTTCATATATCATGAAAAGATACTTTATGATGGTAATACTAAACTTGAATTAATAAAGAAAAAAGATAAGGTTAACGATTCTGTAATATATTATGCTCATGGAGGTGCTTTCCTTTATCCTCTATCTAATTATTATAGGGATCTTGCAGAATTTATGATAGGACTAAATGATAATTATGATATCGTTTTTGTTGATTATAGGCAGCTACCTTATAGCTTCTATCCTAGTGGTCATGATGATTATGAAAGCGGATTAGATTATGTATTTTCTAAGTATAAAAATGTATATACTATGGGTGATTCTGCAGGAGGACACTTAATAGTCTCAAGTATATTAAAAAGAATAGATGAGAAAAAGAAATTACCTCATGCAACAGTTCTTTTATCTCCATTTTTAGATATTTCATATACTGTTCCTAGTAGAAAAGAAAATATTAAAACAGACTTATTAATAGGATCTGCTGCAAGTGATTACAAACCATCTAAACTTTTAGTGGATAATGAATACTTTAAATATGAAAAAGATAAAAAACATCCATATATATCTCCAGTTTTTGGAAACTTTAAAGGTTTTCCACCTACATATATAGAAGTAAATAATGGAGAACTATTATTTGATGATTCATATATTATGAAACAAAAACTAGATAAAGAAAAAATAGAAAATAGATTTGTAACAGTTGATGGACTTTTCCATGTATACCATATACTTAAATCAGAAGAAGCAAAAACATCATTTAAAGGAATATTTGAATTCCTTGATAAAAAAAGATTAGGGAGATAAAACATGAATATACAAGAAATTTTTAAAGGTGTAGAATATGATGTAAAAAATGTAGTAGAAAAAGATAATTTTAATAATATGTCATATAACTCAAGAGAAATAAAAGAAGGAGATATTTTCGTTGCACTAATAGGTAATGTAGTTGATGGTCATGACTATATTAAATCTGCTATAGATAATGGTGCTAAAATGATAATAGCAGAAAGAGAGGATTTTGATTATCCAAATAATATTACTTTAGTATTAGTTAAAAATTTAAGAGATAATTTAGGTCAAATTGCAAGCAATTTCTATAACTGGCCTCAAAAAAATCTTAAAATAATTGGAGTAACAGGTACTAATGGTAAAACAACTTCTACATATATATTAGAATCTATATTCAAAAATTCTGCTAGAGTTGGTACTACAGGTTATAGAATACTCGATAAAGAATACGAAGCAAAAAATACTACTCCAGAATCTTTAGACTTAATAAAATTAATGAAGGAAGCTTTAGATAAAGGAGTTACTCATTTTATAATGGAAGTAAGTTCTCATGCACTTTGTCAGGGTAGAGTAAAAATGTTAGAGTTTGATAGTGCAATTTTCACTAATTTAACTCAAGATCATTTAGATTTCCACGAAACTCTTGAAAAATATTTTGAAGCAAAAGCTTCAATACTTAATCATATGAAAAAAGATGCTAGATTAATAATTAATAAGGATGATAAATATTGTAGACGTTTATTAAATGTTTCTGATTCATTCTCTTTAAAAGAAAACGCTAATATTAAAGGTGAAGTTTTAGAATATACTTTAAAAGGTATGAAGGTTAAAATCACAAAAGATGAAAAAGAATATATTTTTGTAACAAAATTAATGGGTGAATACAACTTGCAAAATCTTTTAGGTGCTATACTTTCTGCATACAATCTAGGAATAGATTTAGACGAGATTATTTCTGATGTACAAAAGATTTCGTCTATAGCAGGTAGATTTGAAATAATTGACAATGAAAAAGATGTAATGGTAGTAGTTGATTATGCTCATACTGCTGATGGTCTAATAAATATATTAAAAACACTTTCAGTTATGAAAAAAAATAGATTAGTCACTTTATTTGGGGCAGGTGGAGATAGAGATAAAACTAAGAGGCCTAAAATGGCAAATGCTGCGTGTATGTATAGTGACTATGTATACTTAACTTCTGATAATCCAAGAACAGAAGATCCAGAATTAATATTAAATGATGTTGAAAAAGGTATGGTTGAAGGAATTCCTTATACTAGAATCTGTGATAGAGAAAATGCTATAAAAAATGCTATACAAAACCTACAAAAAAATGATATACTATTGATTGCTGGAAAAGGGCATGAAGATTACCAAATTATAGGTAGAGAAAAAATACATTTCGATGATAGAGAAATGGCTAGAAAATATTTAGGAGGTAGATAAATTGAAAAAATTATTATTCGCAATTTTTACTTTTATTATGTTATTAAGCTGTTCAGGAAGCAGTAGCAATGACGAGAATGTTTTAAACATTTATACATGGACATATTTTGTGCCAGATAAAGTTATAGAAGACTTTGAAAAAGAAACTGGAATTAAGGTTAATATAAGCTATTATGATAACAACGACACTATGATAGCTAAATTAATGATAGAAAGTGGAGAAGGAGACTATGATATAGTTTCACCATCAACTGACTACATACCAGTAATGATACAGTCAGGTTTATTAGAAAAATTAGATAAATCTAAATTAGGAAAAACTTTTGAAAACATGGATGAAAAATTAAATTTAATGGAAATTTCTAAAATTTATGATGAAGGTTTAAATTATTCTATACCTTATTCATTCATGGCAACAGGAATAACAGTAAATACTGAAATTGTTGGTAATGATTTTGTTAAAACTCCTGACATCTTCTTAAATGAAGCATTTAAAGGACGTATGACTATGTTAGATGATGGACGTGAAGTAATAGGACTTGCTTTACAATATTTAGGATACCCATCTGACTCTAAAGATATTAATCAATTAAATGAAGCTAAAGAAAAAATACTTTCTTGGGCTGAAAACTTAGCAAAATTTGATTCTAATGCTGCTGGTAAAGGAATGGCTAGTGGAGAATTTGCTATAGTTCATGGTTATCCAGATGTATTCTACGAAGTTGAAGGAGAAGAAGCTGATAAATTTGTTTACTTCGCTCCAGAGGGTGCTATGATGTATATAGATTCTATGGCTATACCTGCAAGTTCAAAACACAAAGACAATGCATATAAGTTCCTTGAATTCTTATACAGACCAGAAAACTTCATAGAAGTATTAAATGTATTAAGAAACCCAAGTATAATTAAAGGTGTAGAAGAAAATTCTGAAGTTAAACCTATAATTTCAGCAGAAGAAATAGTTCAAAAATCTAAATTACCTGGTGCTTTAGATGATGAAACTAAAGAATTACACGATAAAATTTGGACAGAAATTAAATCAAGTGGAAAATAATATTAAGACTCTTAAAACTTAGGTTTTAAGAGTTTTTTTATAATATCATTTCATAAATCTTACACAAGTCTTAGTTCTGTTGATTTTTTTTATTTTTTAGTATATACTTTAATATATATTAAACAAAGAGGTGTAAACATGAAATCAATAAAGAAAATGTTAATGATTAGTATATTAGCACTTGGTTTTTCAACTATAGCTAATGCTAATTTCACATTTAATGGTTATTCATATGGTACAGAACCTGTGCTAACTGTTAACCAAGAAGTGAATGAAAAATTTGGTATATTAAAATTCACTGCAAAGGAAACTAAAGTTTCAGACAATATTAACTCTAAAATTGAAAAAGCTGTAAATGAAATTGTAAAAGATGAAAATACTAAAGCTAATGTATTTTTAACAGCTAACAATTCTAGATTTATGTCTATACTTATTGTTTCAGCAAAAACTGATACTGAAAAAAATATAACAGAAAATTCATACAAAGGTATGGTATTTGATAGCAATACAGGAAAAGAATTAAAATTATCTGATCTATTTGCTGATCAATACGAAGATGTTTTAAGACCTGCATTAAATGATAGAATAAGAGCATTTGGAATTAAAGCAAGTAAAAAATATGCTGATTGGGATTCAGTAAGTTCTTTCTACTTAGAAGAAGACTCATTAATCTTAATATTTAATAAAGGAAAAGCAACTGATGCTTTTGATGGAGTACTATTTATTCCATTCTTATTACCATCATTACAAACAGTACTTAAATAGGAGTTTTTATGGAAACTAAATGGATACTATCTGAGATTAAATCTAAGTTAACTAACTTTGATTTACCTATAGATAATAATATTCTAAATATACTGGCTAACAGAGGTATAGTAGATGAAAAAGATATAGTTAGTTTCATTAATCCTAATCTTGAAAATCTTGAAGATCCACTAAGGTTAAAAGACTTAGATTTAGCAGCTTCATATATATTGGAAGCTATTAAACAAAATCAAAATATATGTATATATGGTGACTACGATGTAGACGGTATAACCTCTACATCTCTTTTGTATTTAGTGCTAAAACAAATAGGAGCTAAAAACCTTGACTACTACATACCTCTTAGAAATGAAGGTTATGGTTTAAACAAGGATGCTATAAAAGAAATTAAGGATAAGGGAACAGATTTAATAATAACTGTAGATTGCGGTATAAGTTCATATTATGATGTTGAATACATAAATGAACTTGATATGAAGGTAATAGTAACAGATCACCACGATCTACCTAGCGATAAAAGATTACCTAGATCTCTTGCATGTATTAATCCTAAAAGGACTGACAATGAATATTCATTCCCTAATATAGCAGGTGTTGGTGTAGCTTTTCTATTATCATATGAATTATTTAGAAGACTAGATATGAAAGATGAAATATATAATTATCTTGATATAGCTACATTAGGTACTATAGCTGATATTATGCCTATAATCAAAGAAAATAGAATAATAGTAAAGTATGGACTTGAAAAATTAAGAAACAGTAAAAATTTAGGACTAAGAACTATATTAAATAAAACAGAACTTACAGGTAAAGAACTTACAACTGGTGATATTTCATTTAAAATTGCTCCAATTTTCAATGCTGCCGGTAGGCTAGCTGATGCAAAGCTAGGTGTAAAATTATTAATTAGTGATAATCAAAATGAAATAAATGTTCTTGCAGATAATCTAATTTCAAATAATATAGATAGAAGAAAAATACAGGATGAAATTATTGATAATGTATTAAATGAATTAAAAGACAGAGACTTAAGTGATAAATACATTCTAATTTCCCATTCACCACTTTATCATCATGGAATAATTGGTATAGTTGCATCTAAAGTTTTAGAAACATACTATAAGCCTTGTATAATAATGGAAGAAAACCCTGATGAAGGTATAGCAGTAGCATCTTGTAGATCTATAGAAGGTTTCAACATTACTAAAGCTCTATCTTCTGTTTCAAAACTATTAGTTAAATTTGGTGGTCATGCTAATGCTGCCGGTTTTACTATAAAGCTTGAAAATCTAGAACAATTTAAAAAAGAAATAGAAAAATATGCAAAAAATGAATTAGAAAATATTAAACTAACTAAGAATATTAAAATAGATATGAAGATTCCCGCTCAAAAAGTAAGCTACGAATTTATACAGAGTTTAAATTTATTAAAACCTTTTGGATTTGGGAATCCAACTCCTCTACTTTTAAGTGAAAATTGTATAATACATAATCCAAAAACTGTTGGTAATACAGAACAACATCTAAAATTTGATATAGATCAAAAAGGATTCTCTGTAAAAAATGCAATATGGTTTAATGGAGGAAGTAATTTAAAACAGTTAAAGAAAAACAATATATTCTACGATGTTGTATTTAAATTAGAAACTAATGAATACAAAGATAGATTTTATCCAAGTATTTTGATAGAAGATATGAAAGAATCTAAATTAAAAGACGATAGATTCCAATATTATCATTCAATGTACAATACTTCTTTCCCTATGAAATCTGTATTTTATACAACTTTAGACTTAGAAGATATTGATATAGAAAAAATATACTTAAAAAGAAGCTTTAACACTTATACTGTAATGTCTGGACAAAGAGCTCTTTCTAAATTAGATACAAATGTTTCAACTCTATTAAGTAATTTAAATGATTTTTATGGTTTTGAATTTGAAATAAAAATGGAAAATGTAGAAATTAGAGAAAATCATAAAATTGTTCACATATTAATAAAGAGAAACTATGAAATACAAAATTATTCTAACCAAGATAAGGTACAATTTAGAAATATTAAAAAACAAATACTTGGAGAACAAGAATACAATGATGTAACTAAAGAAATACTATCTAAGTACTACAAAGAAGATGAGTCGGTATTTATTTCAAATAACAATATATCTTACTATATAGATGAAGATAAAATTAAAATTAAAGAACAATTTTATTATCCATTACTATTAACCATAGGTATGAAATACTTTTTTGATCATGATAAAAAAATGGTATTTTATACAAAAAATAAGTTTTTTGTGAAAAATAATTATCTAAGAAACTACTTTGAATTTAAAAATAAGGTTGATATTAAAGATAAAATAGATAATGCTATATTTGATTTTAATAGTATAGGAATGCCAATTTTTAAACTAAAATATGAAAAAGCAGTATTTTTTTGTGATAAAGACTATACAAAAACAAAATTATATGTTATAAAAAAAGAGACTTATTTACCACCAAACATATTTAGACTTAATAAAAAAATATTAAGTTCTATAGATTATGATAAAATATTCTTAGAATATTTACCTATAAAAAATAAATTATCATTAATCAAGGAAGCAAAAATTGGTCAAGTAATATATACTGATGATAGTATAATTGAATATTTTTAAGGAGGAATAATGAAAACAGGAATTTATTTTGGAACTACAACAGGAACTACAGAAGATATTGCTAATAGAATTTCAAATCATTTTGATGATGTAGATGTAATAGAAGTTTCAGAAGGTATAGATACTTTTAGTGATTATGATTTATTAATACTTGGTTCTCCAACATGGGGATTAGGAGATTTACAAGATGATTGGATGGCGTGTGTAGATGAAATAGATGACATGGATTTAAGCGATAAATATGTTGCATTATTTGGTACAGGAGACCAAGCTTCATTTGCTGATTCATTCATAGATGCTATAGAAATATTATACAAAAAAGCTGAAAAAGCTAATGCTAAAATTATAGGTTTCACTGATACAGATGGATATGATTTCACAGCATCTCTTGCTATGAGAAATGGAAAATTTGTAGGACTTGCAATAGATGAATTAAATCAACCAGAATTAAGTGATGATAGAATAGAAGATTGGTGTAATCAATTAAAAGAAGAATTCGGAAAATAGAAAAGTGGGATGTTAAATCCCACTATTTTTTTACTAATCTATGTGTATCTCTTGCTATCATTAATTCTTCAGCAGTTTCTATTTTGAATACTTTAACTTTTGAACTAGCTAATGAATAATCTACATTTCCAGATATTCTTTCCATATTTTTTTCATAGTCTAATTCTACACCTAAAAATTCTAAACCTTTACATATACCTTCACGAGCATATCCAGCATTTTCACCTATACCTCCAGTGAAAGCGATAGCATCTACTCCACCCATAGCTACAGCATAAGCACCTATATAGCTTCTTATTCTATAGCAGAACATATCATATGCAAGTTTGGCTCTTTCTTTATCTTCTTGAACACCTTTTTGAATATCTCTAAAGTCTGAACTTTCACCAAATATTCCTAAGAATCCAGATTTTTTATTCATTCTTGTGTCTATTTCTTTTGGAGTTAATCCTCTTTTTTCCATGATGTATAATACTGCTGCAGGATCAATATCTCCACAACGAGTTCCCATCATTATTCCTGCAAGTGGTGTAAGACCCATAGATGTATCTACAACTTTACCATCTTTAACCGCAGAAATTGAAGCTCCATTTCCTAAGTGACAAACTATAATCTTAGAATCTTTTTTACCTAACATTTCAGCTGCTACACCTGATACATATTTATGACTTGTACCGTGGAATCCATATTTTCTTACTTTTAATTCTTCATAATCTTCTAATGGTAATGGATAAGTATATACATGTTTTTCCATAGTTTGATGGAAGGCAGTATCAAATACTGTAACATTTGGTTTTCCAGGAAGTAATTCTCTCATTACTTTAATTCCCATAACATTAGCTGGATTATGTAATGGCGCTAAATCAGAAATTTCTTCTAATTTTGCTATTACATCCTCATCAACTAAAACTGAATCATTGAAATATTCTCCACCATGAACTACTCTATGTCCTATAGCGTCAACTTCATCTATAGATTTTAATACACCATTTTCTCCTACTAATTCTCTTAATACTAAATCTATAGCCACTTTATGATTAGGCATTTCTTCTGGTCTTTCTTCAATTTTAACTCCAGTAATTAAATTTTTTAATGTAAATATTGAATTTGATATTCCTATTCTTTCACATATACCTTTAATTAAGCTGTGATTATCTTCTGTATTAATTAATTCAAATTTTAATGATGAACTTCCACTATTTATTACTAATACTTTCATTCTTTATTTTTCCTCCTAAATTATAATGTTAAAATTTCACAAAATACTGCACATTCTGCACAAGTTACAGCAACTACATCAACTATATCTTCTACACTACATCCTCTAGATAAGTCATGTACTGGTCTTGCAAGTCCTTGTATAAATGGTCCTAAAGCTTTAGCTTTTGCAAATCTTTGAACTAATTTATACCCTATATTTCCTGCACATAAATCAGGGAATACTAATATATTAGCTTTACCAGCAACATTAGAATCTTTTGCTTTTTGTTCAGCAACACTAGGAACTATTGCAGCATCTAATTGTAATTCTCCATCAAATTCAAAGTCTACTCCTCTTTCTTCTAAGATTTTGTAAGCTTCTCTCATTTTTGTAATTTGATCCCCTTCTGCAGAACCTTTGGTTGAATAAGCTAAAAGTGCTACTTTTGGATCACTGAATTTAGTTATTAATCTTGATTTTTCAACAGATGATATTGCTATATCTGCTATTTGTTGGGCAGTTGGATTAGGTAATACTGCACAATCTGCAAATATTAATGTTCCATCTACTCCATATTCTTTAGTTTTTGTTTGCATGATAAATGAACTTGAAATTGTTTTTAAACCTGTTTTTGGTCCAATTACTTGTATTGCAGCTCTTAATACATTAGCTGTTGGTGAATTAGAACCAGCAACCATACCATCTGCTACACAGTTTCTAACAAGCATAGCTCCGAAAAATCTTACATCATTTTGTATTATTTCACGCGCTTGTTCTTCTGTCATACCTTTTTTAGCTCTTAAATGAACAAATTGTCTAATAAACTCTGGTGTCTTTTCAAAAGACATAGGATCAATTATTTGTATTCCACTTAAATCTACTCCAATTTTTACAGCATGTTCTCTAATTTGATAATCTTTACCAACTAAAATAATGTTTGCAAATCCTTCTTTAGTAATTTGTTCAGCAGCTCTTAATACTCTTTCATCTTCAGCTTCTGGTAAAACTACTGTTTTTTTGTGTTCTTTTTCTTTTTCTTTAATTTGTTTAATTAAATCTGCCATCTTATTCATCTCCTCATTTTTTAAACAACTTTAATATTATTTTAACATAAAACATTAAAAAATAAAACAAAAACTATTAGTTAAACATTTCATTTATGAATTCTTTAGAATCAAATACTCTTAAATCTTCTACTCCTTCTCCAACTCCAAGGAATTTTACAGGTTTATTTAACTCTGCTACTATAGAAAATATTATACCACCTTTAGCAGTTCCATCAAATTTAGTAAGTATAATACCACTAATATCTGATATACTGTTAAAAATTCTTGCCTGTTCTAAACCATTTTGTCCTGTAGTAGAATCTATAACTATAAGTGATTCATATTCATCAACATTTTGCTTGATAATTTTATCTATTTTTTCTAACTCTTTCATTAAATCTACTTTATTATGTAATCTTCCAGCAGTATCTATAATTGCAACATCAACATTTTTTGATTTTGCAGTATTTAAAGTATCAAATACTACTGCAGCTGGATCACTACCATGTTTTTGTTTTATTACTTCTATACCTGCTCTTTGACCCCACATCTCAACCTGTTCTATAGCTGCTGCCCTAAAAGTATCAGCTGCTCCAATAATTACAGATTTACCTTCTTTTTTTAGCTTCATAGCTATTTTACCTATAGAAGTAGTTTTACCTACTCCATTTACACCTATAACTAAAATAACATTTAATTTACCTTTTTGTATATTTAATGAATTATCCTGAAATACTTCTAACTTTTCAGAAAGTAGTAATTTTAATTCATCATACATCAACTCTTTAGTTTTTATACCCTTACTTCTAACATTTTTTTCTAAGTTAGCAACTATTTCCATAGTCATTTTCATTCCTAAATCAGATTGAATTAAAAGCTCTTCTAACTCTTCATATACATCATCTGTAATAGCTTCTCCAACAAAAAATTCCTTAAGTTTAGTAAAAAATCCTTTTTTAGGTTTTATTAATAAATCAGATATTCCCATTTTTCTCCTTTTCTGCCTGAGATTTTTCTAAATAATCAGGCACTAAATTAAATAAATCTATTTCTCTTAACAATCCTTCTTTATACATAGTATAGAATATGCTTGAATTTATTCTTAAAAACATATCAGAAAGTGAGATATCTATCCCATTTTCTTTAATTTTTTTATCATATGCTAAAACTGCATCTCCTATTAATTTATATCCTTCATTTTTAACTAGATTTATTACATCATCAAGTTTTCCTATTAATAGTTCTCCACATCTTTTGCCATCTTCATATTTTCCATAGTATATCTTTTCTTTATTAGAATCTATCATAGCTATAACCTTATTGTTATATACCATATTTCCTTGATAACCAAGTGCATCTAATTCATTTACTTCAAATACTTTTACATCTCTACCAACAAACATACCTTTTACTACAGATATTGCTATTCTAACTCCAGTAAAAGAACCTGGACCTATTGAAACTATTACCTTTTTAATGTCATCTATTTTTATGTTAGTCCAAGATAAAAGTGATGATATTTGATCAATAATATAGCTTGAATGTGTTTTTTTTACATTAATATTAATGTTACCTAACATCATATCTTTTTCATAAACTGATATAGATGCTAGTTTAGTTGAAGTTGTAATTATTAATGTCGACATAAATTACTTCACCATCCTTTATTTCATATACTGAAACTATTCTTGAAGTTTCATCATTATGTTCTAACGAAATATACAAGGTATTTTCAGGTATAGCTTCAGGAACATTATTTGCCCATTCAATTAGAAATATATTTCCATCTTCTATATAATCTTCATAACCTATTTCATATAGCTCATCTATATTTGAAAGTCTATAAAGATCAAAATGAACTACTTTTCTATCCCCTAAATCATATTCTAATAAGTAAGTAAATGTAGGACTCTTAACATTTCCTTTTACCCCTAAGTTTTTACATATTCTCTTAGATATATATGTTTTACCAACACCTAAATCCCCTATTAGTGCTATAGATTTAAATTTATAATCCTTTAATATTTTTTCACTTAATTCATCAACTAAATTATCTATCTGCTCAAAGTTAAGTATTTTTTTCATAATACCTCCATAATAGTAGTATAACACAAAATTAGATATTAGTATATAAAAAGAGGTGTTGCCACCCCTAAATTAATCTTTAAAAAAATCTTTTATCTTATCAAAGAAAGACGTTGTCTTCTCCTCGTTTTCAACACCTAATGTTTCATAAAATTCTTTTAACTTATCTTTTTGTTTAGAATTTAGATTTTTCGGTACTTCTACATTTATCTCTATAATCTGAGAACCTTTATATACTCCATGTTTTATACCAGCATCTCTAATTCTCATCTTAGTTCCATTTTGTGTGCCTTCTGCAATCTTTATTTTAGTCTTACCTCTTAAAGTAGGAACTTCAAGTTCTCCACCTAAAGTGGCTGTTAAGAAACTAATTGGTACCTTGCAGTAAATATCATATCCATCTCTTTGGAATAGTTCATGTCTTTTTTCTCTAATTTGTATATATAGATCTCCAAAGTCACTACCTGGACCATCATAATTTCCACCATCTCTAACAACTAATCTTTGTCCAGATTCTACTCCTGCAGGAATCTTAATTTTTTTCTTAACCTGTTCTCTCTTACTTCCATCACCATTACATGCATTACATTTATGTTCCGGAATTTCTCCTATACCATGACAATGAGAACATTCTACTCTTACATTACTCATACCTAGTATGGTTCTTTGTGTTTTAGTTACAAAACCTCTTCCGTCACAAGTATTACATTTTTTAGTTTTAGAATCTTTAGCACCAGTTCCACTACAACTAGAACATTTCCCTGTTCTGCTATACTCTATTTCTTTTTCAACTCCGTCTGCTATTTCTTCTAAACTTAAATCCACAGTGTATAATAGATCTTGTCCTTGTTTTCTTCTTTGACTAAATCCACTAGAACCAAATCCTCCAAAGTCAAATCCTCCAGATCCACCAAAGAAACTTGAGAATATATCACTAAAATCAAAGCCTTCAAATCCTTGACCACCAAACCCTCCTGCACCTTGTTCAAATGCAGCATGACCATATTGATCATATAACTGTTTTTTTTCTGGATCTGAAAGTACTTGATAAGCTTCATTTAATTCCTTAAATTTTTCTTCTGCTTCTTTCTTTTCTTTTTCATCAGCTTTGGCCATTCTATCAGGATGATATTTCATCGCAGCCTTTCTAAATGCCTTTTTTATCTCTGCCTCACTTGCACTTTTATCTAGTCCAAGTAATTCATAATAATCTTTTTTCATTAGTTACCTCTCTTAAATTCAAATACTAATTTAGCACTAAATGTTTGTTTAGCTTCTAATTTTTGTATTCCCTCTTTTAATGTCAAGTCTTTACTTGCACCCAATATATCAGTTATACCAAACCATGGTTCAACACAAATAAATGGAGCATCATTTATTTTCCAAAAGGCTATGTATGGGAAGTTTTTGTAAGTTGTTTTAATTTCTCTTTCGCTACTTCTAGATTTAATATATACCACAGAGGAATTAGTGTTTTTTAAAGCTATAGCATCTTCTTTAAAATTTTCCTCTGTTATATTTATTTTTTTATCATCTATTAATTTGAACTTAACTCTATCTTTTTTAAAAAATCCACTTTCATCTAGCTTATACTTTAATCCTTCTTCCTTTTCTTCAAATTCTATATATGCATCTTCTTCATAATTTTCATTAAGAATAAAAGCAGGATGTGCTCCTATAGAAAAATACATATCTTCTTCATTTTTATTTTTCACAACATATTCTAATATAAATCCATTTTCTATTAATCTATATATTAAATAAATTTCAAATTCAAAAGGATACTTTTCTAAAGTATCAACAGATGAATAAAATCCTAATTTTACATAATCTTCTTCTTTTTCAACTACTTGAAATATGTTATCTCTTGCAAAACCATGTCTTGTTGTAACAAAGTATTCTTTTCCTTTATAGTTGTAACTACCATCTCTTAAACCACCTACAAAAGGGAAAAGTAATGGTGAAGTTTTAGCCCAATATTCATTTTTATTCCAAAGAAATTCATCTCCATCTATTTTAAATGACTTTACCTCTGCACCAAATTCTTCTATTTTTAATTCCATTAAACCTTTTTTTAAAACTACCATAGTGCCTCCCTGATATATATGTGAAGAAAATAGGTCATAGACCTATTTTACTTCTTCTGCTTCTACTACATCATCATTATTTGTATTTTCAGAACCAGGTTGTGCTTGTGCAGCTTGTGCAGCTTGGTATATTCTCATTGCAAATGCTTCACTTGCTTTAGATAATCCTTCTATACCTGATCTGATTTCATCAATATTTTCACTATCTTTAACTTTTTTAAGTTCTTCTATTGCTTTTTCAATATCTTCTTTTTCATTTCCTTCTAATTTGTCTTCATTTTCTTTTATAGTTTTTTCTGTTGATATTATTAAATGGTCAGCCATATTTCTAGCTTCAATTAATTCTCTAAATTTATTATCTGCTTCTTCATTAGCCTCTGCTTCTTTTTTCATTCTTTCTACATCTTCTTTACTTAAGTTAGAAGAGCCTGAAATAGTAACTTGATTTTCTTTTCCTGTTCCTAAATCTTTAGCTGTAACATGTACTATACCATTAGAATCTATATCAAATGTAACTTCTATTTGAGGAATTCCACGTGGTGCAGCTGGTATTCCTTCTAAGTTAAATTGTCCTAAAGT
This sequence comes from Streptobacillus felis, assembly GCF_001559775.1. Classification (NCBI taxonomy): domain Bacteria; kingdom Fusobacteriati; phylum Fusobacteriota; class Fusobacteriia; order Fusobacteriales; family Leptotrichiaceae; genus Streptobacillus; species Streptobacillus felis. Next base: position 15,771 of record NZ_LOHX01000121.1, read on the forward strand.
ATGATTTTGTGAAGCTTGAGCTCTTTCACCTTGTAATACATGTATAGTAACTGCTGTTTGATTATCAACTGCTGTTGAGTATACTTGTGATTTCTTAGTAGGTATAGTTGTATTTCTTTCTATCATTTTAGTAAATACTCCACCCATAGTTTCTATTCCTAAAGAAAGTGGTGTAACATCTAATAATAGAACGTCTTTAACATTTCCTGCTAATACTCCACCTTGTATAGCTGCCCCTACTGAAACTACTTCATCAGGGTTTATTGATCTATTAGGTTCTTTACCAAAGTATTCTTTAACCCATTCTTGTACTGCTGGTATTCTTGTTGATCCTCCAACTAATAGTACTTGTTCTATATCTTTAACTGTAAGTCCTGCATCTGATAAAGCTTGTCTTACTGGTTCTTTTGTTTTTTCTACTAAGTGTTTAGTTAATTCATTAAATGCTGCTCTAGTTAATTTCTTTTCTAAGTTTTTAGGCCCTGTTGCATCCATAGCTATGAATGGTAAAGAAATTGTTGTTTCTAAAGTAGTAGATAATTTTTTCTTAGCATCTTCAGCTGCATCTTTTAATCTTTGGTAAGCTTGAGGCTCTTTTCTTAGATCTATTCCTGTTTCTTTTTGGAATTCATCTGCAAGCCAATTAATAATTGATGAGTCAAAATCATCTCCTCCTAAATGATTGTTTCCAGCTGTTGCTTTAACTTCTACAAGTCCTGATCCAACTTCAAGTACTGAAACGTCAAATGTTCCTCCACCTAAGTCAAATACTAATATTTTTTCTTCTCTTTCTTTATCCATTCCATATGCAAGTGCTGCTGCAGTTGGCTCATTAATTATTCTTTTTACTTCTAAACCTGCTATTTCTCCAGCATCTTTAGTTGCTTGTCTTTGAGCATCTGTAAAGTATGCAGGGACTGTAATTACAGCTTCTTTTACTGTTTCACCTAAATAACTTTCAGCATCTTTTTTTAATTTTTTAAGTATCATAGCCGAAATTTCTTGTGGTGTATAGTTTTTACCGTGTATATCAACTTTGTAATCTGAACCCATATGTGTTTTAATTGAAATAACTGTTTGTTTTGGCTCTGTGATAGCTTTTCTTTTAGCTGTAGATCCTACTATTATTTCACCATTTGATTCTATTGATACAACTGATGGAGTAGTTCTTTCTCCTTCAGCATTAGGTATTATTGTAAATGTTCCACCTTCCATAACAGATACACATGAATTTGTTGTTCCTAAATCTATTCCTATAATTTTACTCATTTTATTTCCTCCTAATTATTATTATTTTCTTCTTCATTATTTTTTATTTCTTCTAATTTGTTTATTACTACCATAGCTGGTCTAATTACTCTACCTTTAAGTTTATATCCTTTTTGAAGTACCATTAATACTTCATTATTTTCTTTTTCAGGATTATTCATAACTTGAACTGCATGTTGTTCATATGCATTATATTCCTTTCCTAATGCCTCAACTTCAGTAACACCTTCATTAACTAGCATTTCAGCAAAGTTTTTTATAGTCATTTCTAATCCTTCTACTAATGTTTTATAATCCTCTGTAGAACGAGAAGCTTCAATACCTCTTTCTAAATTATCTAAATTTTCTAAAACTTTTAAGATAATATCTTTAGATGCATATTCTTTGTATTCTTGTAATTCTTTTTCTTTTCTTTTTGAAAAATTTTGGAATTCTGCAAGTTTTAAAGCATATGCTTTTTTATAGTCTTCAAGTTCTGCATTCAATTTTTGTATTATTTCATCAGTTTCTAATACTTTTTCTTCTACTTTTTCTTCCAATATTTCTTCTTCTCTAATTTCTTCCGACATTTCATCTCCTAATCTTTATAACCTATAAATTTATTCTCATAATTTTGATTTAACATTTTCTTTAACATATCTATTACCAAATCAAGTAAAGCGACTGTTTTAGAATAATCTATTCTAGTTTTTGCTATAAGACCTAAAATACCTTTATCTTCTCCAAATTCATAACATTTAAATATGAAAACAGATTCTTCAAAACCATTTATTTCTATATCATTACCAAATATGATATTACTTTCTAAATTATATTCAACCTTTGATGCTAAGTGCTTAAATAACATATCCATTTCATTTTCATTATTAATCACTTTAATATTATCTATTATTTTTTCCATAGGAATATCTTCTCTTGATAATAAATTTTGAACTCCATCAACAAAAACTTTACTGTTTTCAAATATTCTTTTTTCTTCAAATCTGAAATCATTACTACTAATATTTTTCAAAAATCTTTCCATATCTTTTAATGTAAATCTTTTATGAGTGGTGCTCATTAAATTAGAAATATATGAATTTAGATTATTTACATTTTCTTCAGTTACATAAGTATTCATAAGTAACGTTGATGTTTTTATCATATTATTTCTCATAACAACTACTACGAAAACTTCTTTTTCTGTAATCCTAATAAATTGTATTTTTTTAATACTTTCTTCATCAGATGATGGTTCTAAAGCAACTGCTACAGATCCTGATAATTCAGACAATAGCTTTACAGTTTCCTTAAATATTATATCAGTCTTATTAATTCTTTTTTGATAATGTAAATATATTTGTTCTTTAGTTTCTTCATCAACTTCACTAACTTGTAAAAGCTCGTCTATATACATTCTATATCCATCAAGAGTTGGTATACGTCCAGAAGATGTATGTGTTTTAGTAATTAATCCCATTTCTTCAAGATCAGACATTACATTTCTTATAGTTGCTGATGAAACTCCTATATTGTATTTCTTCTCTAAAGTTCTTGAACCTACTGATTCTCCACTATTTAAATAGTGATTAATTATCATACTAAAGACTTCTTTTTCTCTTTCATTCATATACATCACCTCCTACTAGCACTCTGTATTGTATAGTGCTAGTATACACCTTTTTTGTTATAAAGTCAAGCTATATTTTAAATTCAAGACCATCTGAACCAACAATAATCTTAATATCAACATTACCATTAATATTATTTTTTAATATTAATTTAGATAAATCTGTTTCTATTTGTTTTTGTATAAACCTTCTTATAGGTCTTGCACCATAATTTTCATCATATGCATTTTCGAATACGTATTTAATCACCTCATCTCCATATATTAGTTTTATCATCCTATCTTTTAATTTTTCATTCATTTTTTCTAGTTCTAATTTAACTATATTTTTTATAGCATCCTCTTTAAGTGATTTAAACATAATAATCTCATCTATTCTATTTAAGAATTCAGGTTTAAATCTAACTTTTAATTCTTCCATAACCATTTCATTTTTTCCTTCAAGTATATAGTGTGACCCTATATTAGAAGTCATTATTATTATAGTATTTTTAAAATCTACAACTCTGCCTTTACCATCAGTTAATCTCCCATCATCTAACACTTGTAACAAGACATTAAATACATCAGGATGTGCTTTTTCTATTTCATCTAAAAGTATCACTGAATAAGGTTTTCTTCTAACTTTTTCTGTTAATTGCCCTCCTTCTTCATACCCTACATAACCAGGAGGAGCTCCTATAAGTCTTGCCACTGAATGTTTCTCCATGTATTCACTCATATCTATTCTAATTATCGAATTTTCATCATCAAATAGATTTTGTGCAAGTTTTTTAGTTAAATATGTTTTACCAACACCAGTTGGCCCTAAAAACATAAAAGAACCTATAGGTCTATTAAGATCTTTAAGACCTGCACGAGATCTAAGTATAGTATCAGATATAGCACTAATAGCTTCATCTTGACCTATAACAGATTTTTTAATATGTTCTTCTAAAGATAATATTTTTTCACTTTCACTTTGTATAAGTTTACCTACCGGTATACCAGTCCATTTACCTATTATTTCAGCTATTTGTTCTTTACCAATAATTTGTGATACTAGAGAATTTTTCTCAGATTTTTCTCTAATCTCATTTAACTTTTTCTCAATTTCAGGTATGATACCATATTCAAATTCAGCAGCCTTAGCATAATCTGCAACTCTTTTGGCTTCCTCTAATTTAATCTTAGCTTCATCTAATTCCTGTTTTAATCCCTTTAATTTTAAAACATTTTCCTTTTCAGAATTCCAATTTAAAGCTAAAACCCTCTTTTCTTCCCCTAGTTCTTCTAATTCTTTTACTATATCTTCCAATCTTTTCTTAGATACTTTATCTTCTTCTTTTTTTAAAGCCTCCCTCTCTATTTCAAGTTGAGCATATTTTCTATTTATTTCATCTAATTCTACTGGAACAGAATTTATTTCTGTTTTAACCTTAGCACAAGCTTCATCTATTAAATCTATAGCTTTATCTGGTAAAAATCTATCCTGAATATATCTATCAGACATAGTTGCTGCAGCGACTATAGCATTATCAGATATTCTTATGCCGTGATATTGTTCAAATTTTTCTTTAAGTCCTCTAAGTATAGATATTGCATCATCCACACTAGGTTCAAATGCTTGTATAGGTTGGAATCTTCTTTCAAGTGCAGCATCTTTTTCTATATACTTTCTATACTCAGCTAATGTAGTAGCACCTATTACTTCTATCTCTCCTCTTGCAAGCATAGGTTTTAATAAATTAGAAGCATTCATAGCACCGTTATTCCCTCCAGCACCTACTATATTATGTATTTCATCTATAAAAAGTATAATTTTTCCTTCATTTTTTTCTAGAGTATCTACCACTCCTTTTAATCTTTCTTCAAATTCTCCTTGATATTTAGCGCCCGCTATTAAAGCTCCCATATCTAAAGAAAATACTGTTTTATCTTTTAAATTATCAGGAACATCTCCACTAAATATTCTTTGGGCCAAACCTTCAACTAAGGCTGTTTTACCTACTCCAGGTTCCCCTATTATCATAGGATTATTCTTGTTTCTTCTTGATAAAATTTGTATAAGTCTTCTTATTTCATTATCTCTTCCTATTACTGGATCAAGTTTTCCCATAGATGCTAGTTTAACTAAATCTCTACCATACTTTTCTAAAGATTCTAGACTTTCTTCAAAACCATCACTATTTACTTTTCTTCCCTCCATCATATTATCAAGCACTTCATTAACTTTTTTAACATCTAATCCAAAATTATTTATTTTCAGCATAGCTTTTAATAGAAATACTACAGAAATATATTCATGCCCTCCGTTACTTGCCATATTAGACGCGTCATTTAACATAGAAGCAAATTCTTGAGAATAACTTACTTCTCCCCCACTCATCTTAGGCATAGAATTTAATTTAGAATACAAGTTTTGTTGTAATTCATTTCTATCTACACCCACCTTATTTAAAACTGATACTGTAGTATCATCATTAGAAACTAATTCTAACATTAAATGTTCTAACTTAACATTAGAGCTTTTAAAATTCATAGCAAATTTTACTGCATTTTCAATTGCTTCCATAGCCTTTCTTGTAAAATTTCTCATATATATTCATCTCCTTTAAATTTATTATTAGCACTCCACTGCCTTGAGTGCTAATTGTATTATATACCAAAAAAATTACATTGTCAAGAAAATATATAAAAAAGTCTACAACATACATTTTCAGTACATCGCAGACATAACTTTCTTTACTTCTTCAATAATAGGAATTTCTCTATTAGATATTAATCTTCCTAATTAGGTATATTTCCACTCCTTATCTTTAAGATTCAACCCTATCATTTAATCTCCCAAAATTTATACTATAGACTTTTAATATATTCAATTTCTTCTTCCGTCATTTTTCTATATTGACCTGGTTCTAAACCTTTTAAAGATAATTCTCCAACTTTTACTCTTCTTAAAGATCTAACAGTGTATCCTAAAGTTTCAAACATTTTTCTAATTTGTCTGTTTCTTCCTTCATGTATGGCAACTCTTATTTCTCTCTTAGTTATAGCTTTAACCTTAGCAGGAAGAGTTCTTTGACCATCTATAACTACCCCATGTTTTAAAGCATCAATATGATCATCAGTTATATCATTATCTATTTTAGCTATATAGCTTTTATATAGTTTTTTCTTTGGATGCATAACATTGTTATATATATCTCCATCATTACTTATTATTATTAAACCTTCAGTCATATAGTCTAGTCTTCCATAAGTAAACAATCTTTTTTTAGATTTAATTAAATCTACAGCAAGAGTTCTACCTTGTCTATCTTCATTAGAACAAAGTACTCTTTTAGGTTTATTTAAGATATAGTATTCGTATTCTTTTTTAACTGTTACTTTTTCTCCGTCTATTCTTACTATATCTCCATCTTCAACTTCACTACCTATTACAGCAATATTTTTATTAATAGTAACTCTACCATCAACAATTAATTCATCAGCCTTTCTTCTAGAACAAAATCCAGATTCAGCTATATACTTATTTATTCTCATCTTCATCCTTTCTTTTTACCAACCAATTACTTTTATCAAATTCAAGTAATTCCTCTTTATCTTTTATACCTAAATATGCATAGAAATCCTGTGTTACTTCATATAAGTTAGGATTACCTAAAGCCTTTTTCTTACCACTTACATATATTAACTTCTTTTCAAGTAATATAGGAATAATGTGATCTGCTCCAGAACTTCTAATTTCTTCAATCTCAGATTTTGTAATAGGCCCTTTATATGCTATTACTGCTAAAACCTCAAATGCTGATTTAGATAATTTTCTTAATTTAAGTTCTGGTGTGAAGAAATTTTTAATAACCTCACCTTTTAAAGCATTAGTTTTTAAAAATACTTCATCATTTTCAAAACATACATTTATTCCCTTATCTTTATATTCTAATACTAATTCTTCTATAACTTTTTTCATTTCATCTTCATTTACCTTAAAAAAAGATGATAATTCTAAAAGACTTATACTTTCTTTAGAGATAAATAAGATAGCTTCTAAATCCGATTTCATATTTCCCCTTAATATTCACTTGTAGTTGGAATCAACATATTTTTATACTTATTAAATTCTTGGAATATGTTTGCAATACCATTTATTACCGCATAAATAGGTTCATTACAAACAGTAACTTTTAATTTAAATTTTTCCTCTATTTTATCTTTTAATATCTTTATACTAGCTCCTCCACCAGATAAATATATTCCTGTTTCATAAATATCCGCTGCTATTTCAGGAGTTATTTCTTCTATAACCTTATCTATTTCATAAATTATATGATCCACACTCTTATTAATAGCGTCATTAACTTCCTTAACTGAAATTCTAATTTCTTTAGGTATACCTGTAACAGATTCAGCTCCTTTTATTTGATATAGCTCTTCTAAATCTTCAGAATTTGTAGCTGCTATTTTTAAATCTTCAGCAGTTTTCTCTCCTATATTTAAATTAAAATTATCTCTAATATATTCTATTATATCAGTATTTAACTGATCTCCTGCAGTTTTTATTGAATGTGTTTTTGCTGCTCCTCCTGAAACTATAAAGGCTATTTCAGTAGTTCCTCCACCTATATCAACTATTAAATGACCCTTAGGTTCAAACATGTCTATTCCAGCTCCAACAGCTGCTGCTATAGGTTCTTCAATTAAGTACACTTCTTTAGCTCCTGCATCTTTAACTGCATCAACAACCGCACGTCTTTCAACTTGAGTAACTCCACTTGGAACACATATTATTACTCTATCATTATATAGTTCACCTTTTTTTATCTTACTTAAGAATATAGATAACATCTTTTCAGTGATTTCATAATCAGATATTACTCCATTTTTTAAAGGTCTTTTAACTTCCATATATCCAGGAGTTCTACCCATAATTTCCTTAGCTTTTTTTCCAATAAATTCTATACTATCATCAGTTTTTGTGTTTATAGCAACATATGTTGGTTCATTAATTACTATATTTTCCCCTTTTACATAAAGTACAGTATTTGCTGTACCTAAATCTATCCCTATATCTTTAGTATTTTTACTTAAACTAAAATTTTTCTTGAATGCCTTAATTAAATTTTTAAACATAATTCCCTCTCTCTAATTTAATTCTGAATTAATATATCTATTTTGTTCATCTATCACACCATTATTTCTAAGCTCTTCACATAATTTAGATGCTCTATTAAATCCTGTACTTAATTCTCTTTGAAGTAAAGAAATAGATAATCTATCTATATTAGGTCTTTTAGCTATTTCAACAGCTTTTTCATAAAGTGGATCTCTATTATTATTGTTTTGTTCTTCTTCTACTAATATCTCTTCATTATATACAGCAACTTTCTTACTCTTAATAATATCTGTTAATTTATTTATTTCATCATCAGATATATATGCTCCCTGTATTCTTTCAAGTTTAGCCTTACCATTATCTAAGAATAACATATCTCCCATTCCTAATAGTTTTTCAGCTCCAACTTGATCTAATATAGTTCTAGAGTCTGTATTTGATCTTAAAGCAAATGATATTCTACTTGGTAAATTAGCTTTAATCATACCAGTAACTACATCTACCGAAGGTCTTTGAGTTGCAACTATTAAATGTATTCCTATTGCTCTTGCTTTTTGTGCAATTCTTGCAATAGATTGTTCTACATTATTTGATGCAACCATCATTAAGTCAGCTAACTCATCTATTATTATTACTATATACGGTAATTTTTCTCTATAGTATTTTTTATTATATGCCTCTATATTTCTAAGACCAAGACTAGCAAGCTTCTTATATCTTTCTTCCATCTCATTAACCGCCCACTTAAGTGCTATAGCTGCCATATTAGGATCTATAATAACAGGAGTTAATAGATGTGCTATACCATTATATGGCATAAGCTCAACCATCTTAGGATCAACCATTATGAATTTAACTTCATCATCACTTTTTTTACTTATTAGTGATGAGATTATAGTATTTATACATACAGATTTTCCACTTCCTGTTGTACCTGCTATTAATAAATGAGGAAGTTTTGCTATATCTATTATCTTATTATTTCCAACTATATCTTTACCTAAAACTACAGGTAATATACCTTGATCTAATTCTCTGGACTTAATAAGGTTAGAAAAGTATACAGGTTCTTTAATCTTATTAGGAGTTTCTATTCCTATAGCATCCTTACCTGGTATAGGGGCTTCTATCCTTATTCTTTCAGCTTTTAAATACATAGCTATATCATCTTCAAGTTCAGTTACCTTTTTAACTCTAACATTTTTAGGTATTTTTATTTCATATCTTGTTATAGTAGGTCCTGTACCATAATCAACAACCTTAGCATCTACACCAAAGTTTCTTAATACTTCTTCAAGGTTTTCTATATTATTTTCTATTTCTCTTTTCATTTCAGCAATTTTCTCAGGATCCATACTTTTATCTTTAAATACCTCTGAAAGAGCAACTTTAAGTTCTTCTCTATCTATGGCCTGCATTTCTTGATTTAATTCCACATTTTTTGTTTCTATTTCTTCTTCAAATTCTTCTTCTAATACATCCTCTATTTCTTCCACTTCATCTTCAAACACTTCTTCCATTTCTATTACAGGATTGCATACTTCTTCTTTTACTTCAGCTATCTCTTCTTTTTTACTTAATATTGCTTTATTATCTTCTTCCATTTTTTGAAGAGCTTTTCTTTCTTGTTCTATTTTTGATTTTTCAATTTCATATTTTCTGATCTCAAGCATTCTGTCATAATATCTATTCCACTCTTTTTGTTTTTCTGTAAGTTCTTTTTCACTATAATACTCTACTTCTTTTCCTTCTTTATCTTCATCTAATTTTTTAAATATTTCATCATCTAATTTCTTGTTAGTCTTATTTACAAAATAGTTTACAAAATCTTCCTCAAACTGTTTGTCCTCAGTTTCTTGCATTCTTTTTTCATAAACTTTTTTTGCTTCTATTATTTTCTTTTTATTTAAATATTCTTCACTAGAATAATATTCTAAAGTATTATTTATACTTAGATATATTAGCCTTATAGTTTTACCCATAGCAAGGAAGGTAGTTATTAAACAAAGAGATAAACTTAAAAAGAAAAACCAAGAGTAGTTAACTAAAGAGTAAAAAGGTATAGACATTATAGCTCCTATAACCCCTCCACCTTTTTGCATAAATGCATATGATAGTATTTCTTGTCCTGCATCTAAAATAGTTGTACCTGTAATCTCTCCTAAGCTAAATACTGTTAAAGTCATAGCAAAGAAAAGAAATGCAAGTACCCAAACCACCTTTCTTATTAATGGCATAGAAGAAATTTTTCTTCTATTTTTAATAGCAAAAAAATTAAAAATTATTACCAATAATAGTAAAATTATTAAAGTTTTACCAAAAACAATCTTTAAATTTGTTACTATTAAACCTAAAAAAGTTTCTATAAATGTATCTGTAGATATGAATTTTTCCATAAGTACTATACCTAGTAGAAAAATTGATATCACCAGTATAGTAGTATTTACCCATACATTATATTTAATATTATTAATATTCTTATTTATTTTATTATTTCTTTTCTTTTCCTTAGACATATATTTTCCTCCTAAATACATTACTTTAATTTTAACATATATACCACTTTTTTTAAAGAGAAAATGTTTACAAAATTACAGTGAATAAAAAACCTCCTTACTGATTATTCAATAAAGAGGTTAATTTTAACTAGTATATATTTTATAAAACAAAAAGCCGTTGGTAAAACGGCCTTAAAAAGGAGTTATGAAGAAAAAGTTCTTCGCTTTTTCTCTTGGTATGAGTAGATTATATAGTACATTCCTTTGTTTTAGGTATAGTTTATTCTTAGAATTTAATTAGAATTTTAGATGTTTAATTCAAGTATTCCTCCGTTTTCAATTATTACTGCTGGTTCTTCTAATTCTCTACCATCATTTTCTAATATAGACATAATCGAACCATGGGCTACAACTAATATAGTTGAATTTTCACCATAAATTCTTTTTATCTCCTCTAATTTATCTAAAGCTCTTTTCCTTACATCTTTTACACTTTCAAAACCTTCAAAATGATCTGAGGGAGTAAAATCTTTTACATATGTCTTATATTTTCTCCATAATTCTGCATATTCAGTCTTAAGAAGTTCTATAGGTGCTCCTTCTAATACCCCGAACCCAACTTCTCTAAATTCAGGATGTTCATTTCCATCATTTTTTAAACCTAATATATCTAATATTCTTCTCTTAGTTTCAACTGCCCTTCCTAAATCACTACTGCAAATATAGTCAAAGTGTATACCCCTTAATTTCTCTGCTGCCTTTTCAGGAGATTTATCATCAGGTAATAATGGTGAATCTGCCCAACCTTGTATCTTTTCTGCAAGATTCCATTCTGTCTTTCCATGTCTTACTAAATATACTTTCACTTTTACCTCCAAAACTTTTAATCATTACCATTCTATCACAATATATTCCCCTTTACAAGTTTATTAAAATTTGTTAAAATGAAACTAGAAAAGAGGTATATATTATGTTAATTTTAGCTATTGAAAGTTCTTGTGATGAAACATCTGTTGCCATACTTGAAAATGGTAAAAAAGTTTTAAGTAATGTTATTGCAAGTCAAATAGATATACATAAAGAATATGGTGGAGTAGTTCCTGAAATTGCTTCAAGACACCATATTCAAAATATTTTAACAGTATATGATAAAGCATTAAAAGAAGCAAACTGCAAAATTAGTGATATATCATATATTGCTGTTACTAATACTCCTGGACTTATAGGGTCACTTTTAGTTGGCCTTATGTTTGCAAAAGGACTAAGTTTATCAAATAATATACCATTAATACCTGTAAATCATATTGATGGGCATATTTTTTCAACATTTATAGATAATGAACCAAAATTGCCTATGCTTACTTTAGTAGCATCAGGAGGACACACTTCCCTATATTTAATTAATGAAAATAAAGAATTAAATTTACTTGGAGAAACCCTAGATGATGCTATAGGAGAAGCCTATGATAAGGTTGCAAGAATTTTAGGTTTTGAATATCCTGGAGGTCCCCTACTTGAAAAATTGGCATTTATGGGTAATAATAGTATTGAAATACCAACTCCTCAAGTTTCAGGATATGATTTTAGTTTTAGTGGAATTAAAACATTTATTACTAACTACATTAATAAGAAGAAAATGAAAGGTGAAGATTTTTCAAAAGAAGATGTAGCTAAAGCCTTCCAAGATAAGGTTATTGAAGTATTAGTAGCCAAATTATCTACGGCAGCAAAAGAGAATAATATTAAAAGTTTATCAGTAGTCGGAGGAGTTTCAGCAAATAAGGCAATACGTGAAGCTATAGTCAAATCAGATAATTTTAAAGATATAGATATAATATTCCCTAAGTTTGAATATTGTACCGACAATGCTGCAATGATTGCTGCAGCTTGTTATCATAAAAACTTAAAAGAAGAGAATATGTTTATAGATGCAATAAATACAAAAAGAAAAAAACAAGGAGGATTCTAAATGTACAGAACTATTATATCAGTACTTATATTACTATTAGCAGTCGCATACATAAAAAACAAAAGAAAAAAAACTGAAAACACGGTAATTGACTTAAAAGAAAAAAAAAATGTAAAAGAGGTTGGGACTATGGTAAAAAATGATGATGTCGAAAAAGTAGAAATGATAGATTTAGAAACTTCAGATTTAAGTCTAAGAGAAATTTTAAAACTTAAAAGGGTTAAAATTGGTAGTTATAGAAACTATCCTAATCAAATTTCTTTAAAGCATATTTATAGAAGAAAACCAAAATATTTAAATAGAGGTTATACTTTCACTGAAAATAATCATGATGAAGATAAAATGAAAGTAGAAATGTCTAAATATATTTTATTTGAACAACAAGAAGCTAAATATTTTAATAAAAGACCACTTCCTGAACAATACCATAAAAATGAAATCGTTCTAATTCCTAAAAATACAGATACATTATTCACATATTGGGAAATAAGAGAAGATTATTACTATGATTTAAGTCAAAAAATAAGATTAAATAATGAAAATCCTATAATAATATTAAAAACTATTGAAGGAGAAGAAAAAGTAAAAATACAAACTTTCACTAGAAATGGAAGTATGTATATTAACAATGTAGATCCTAATCAAGAATATATAGTATACTTAGGTTACTTAGATGAATTCAATAACTTTATAGAAGTTGCACACTCAACTGAAGCAAATGTTCCAAATCCAGTACCGTCAAATAACTTTGATGTAATATGGGGAATATCTGAAATAGAAAATATTAATGGATATCAAATTATTAACTTTAGGTCTGTTGATAAAAATAACATAGAATCATATTTAGGATATCAACAAGAAGTATTAGATAAAGAATTATTATCAGATGAAGAAATACAATCATTAGTAAGAAGAGAAGAAGAATCTAAATTATTAAATGGATCTTCTTATCAAGGATCATCATTTTTAGGTTCATCAAATAAAATTAATTAATATAAAAAGGTTTGAATATTAGATTTTCTAAAATTCAAACCTTTTTCTTATTTATAAAATTCAAAAAAATTAATTAAATTTTTAATATTATCTATAATATAATCTGCAAGCTCATCATAACTTTTATCTCCATTTGAGACTAAAGAACCATCTTCAAATTTTTCTATTATCTTGACTTTAATAGAATTTATATCATCTGTATCTAAAAAATCTATAATAACTTTAAAGTAGTCAGAAATATCTATTATTTCACCTTTATAATTTGAAAAAGTAATTTTACTATTATCTTCAAGATAATATTTTAAATAATTTAAATAATTTTTACCGAACTTATTATATATTTTTTCTCCACGTGGGGAAATATTAAATTCAATTTCTTCATTATATATTAATGAAAATATACTTTTGTAATTTTCATTACCAAATTTTTCAACTAATGTTTTTATTTGAACATTTTTAGGATAAATTTTAGTTAAATAATTAAATATTTCTTCATTATTTCCATTTATATTTCTATTACCATACTTCCAAGACTCTTCCTCTTTTACATATAAGCCTCTAACATAAATATCATCTAAATCCGTTAAGTAAATATTATCCGTTAAATTTATCTTAGACGTATTATTACTGTGAGTTATAATACTAGTCCTAAATTGAGTATTCCTTAAAAAATCATAATACTGTTCTTTCGCTAACCTATTATCACCACATTCATTATTTATTGCAGATTTAACTTCATTATTAAAATTAGGAAATGAGTTAGATATACTACTATCAACAACATGAATCAATCCATGTTTTTCAAGCATTTTTGAAAATTGATATAAGTATATTGGATCATTGTATTTTTCAAAATATTCATGATAAATATAGTGAGTATCCTTATCTAATAAATTTTCTAATACATCTTTCATATTTTTGTCTACTATAGAGTTATTTAAGTAAAACCTTATTGCATTTTTCCCCATTTCAACTTTATCTTTTTCATTAACTTCAAGAGATCTATCTACTAAATTGTCTATACTAAATAACATTAAATCTCTAGCAACATCTATTCTTTTCCAACCAGGATAAGTATTATATGAAATAACTGCTACACCAGTTTCTGTTAAACTTGATTTAATTACCCTTAATATAGCTTCTTTTACTTCATCAGGAACCCATGAAAATACCCCATGACAAATGATATAGTCAAACTTTCCAAATTCATTGTCATACTCTAAAATATTTTTATGATATAATTTTATATTCTTAAGACCTATTTTTTTTATTATTTCATTTCCTTCATCTATTTGTACCTTAGATAAATCAAGACCTATTACCTCAGAATTAGGATAAGCTATAGCCATAGGTATAATATTACCACCAAAAGAACATCCTATCTCTAAAACTCTAGAATTTAAAAGTTTTGGAGTTTCAAACCCTAACATTCTCATCATAGTTTTTAAATGTATTGGCTGACATTTTTTAAAACTTTTTGAAATATATGGTATTGTATCATATGTTTTTTCAACTTCTTTTATATTGTCCATCATCTACCTCAATCTATGCTGTATAAAATTTCTAAAACTTCTTTTTCAAATACTGATAATTTTTCAACTGATTTTTCTTCTACACCATCTTTAACATAAACATAAAGTTTAATTTTAGGTTCAGTTCCTGATGGTCTTAATGTATACCAGCTTCCATCATCATATGAGAATTTAACAGCATCCGTAGCTTCAATATGACATGGAGTAATTTCTCCTGTTTCAACATTTAAAACTGTTTGTGCTTTGTAGTCTATAACTTCTTTAACTTTAGCATCTCCTATAGTTCTTGGGAATATTTCTCTGAATTTAACCATCATTCTTTTAATTCTTTGAGCTCCTTCCATACCTTCAAGTACTACAGATACTCCTTTTTCTTTATAGTATCCAAATTCTTCAAATAATTCATAAAGAACATCTATAAGTGTCTTTCCATGTTTTTTGTAATAAGCTGCCATTTCAGTTAACATAAGTGAAGCTGAAACACCATCTTTATCTCTTAAGAAAGTTCCTATGTTATATCCTATACTTTCTTCATAACCAAAGATATAGTTTTTTTCTTTACTTTCTTCATACATATTTGCTATAGCACAAATATTTTTGAATCCAGTTAATACATCTATCATTTCTATTCCATATTTATTTGCTACTGCTGTTCCCATTTCTCCTGTAACAATAGATTTAACTATAACTGGATTTTCTGGGAATATATTTTTTTCTTTCATAGTAGATATTATATAGTTAATTAATAATACTCCTGTTTGGTTACCATTTAATGCCACTATTTTACCTTTATGCATAACTTCAACAGCTAATCTATCACAATCTGGATCTGTTGCTATTAATATATCTGCATCTTTTTCAAATGCTAATTTTTCTGAATATTCAAATGCTGCTAAATCTTCAGGGTTTGGATAAACTAATGTAGGGAAAGTTCCATCAGGCATTTCTTGTTCTTTAACAACATAAACATTCTCATAACCTTTTCTAGATAGAACTGTTCTAACAGGTATATTTCCAGCTCCATTTAGTGGTGTATATACTAATTTAATACTCATATCTAATTCATCATTAGATCTTAAAGAAGTATTCATTACTTCTTTATAGAAAGCCTCATCTACTTCTTCTCCTATCATTACTAATAGACCTTTTTCTATTGCTTCTTCTTTAGTTAAAGTTACATAATTTCCAAAAATATCTAATTTTGAAATTTCTTCAAATACAGCATCAGATATTACAGATTTAATTTGAGAACCTTCTTCCCAATATACTTTATATCCGTTATAGTTTTTAGGATTATGACTTGCTGTAATATTAACTCCAGATATAGTTTTATAGTATCTAATAGCATACGATAATTCTGGAGTTGGTCTTAAACTATCAAATAAATAAGCACGTATACCATTACTTGCCATAACTAATGCAGCTTTAAGTGCAAATTCTGGAGAAAATATTCTACAGTCATGTGCAAAAGCAACACCTCTATCCATAGCTTCTTGACCTTCTTTTTTAATTACGTTTGCTAAAGCTTGTGTAGCACGAGCTATAACATATTCATTCATTCTATTAGTACCCGCTCCTAATTTACCTCTTAATCCTGCTGTACCAAACTCTAACTCTTGATAGAATCTATCTTCTATTTCTTTTTCATCATTTGAGATTTCTTCTAATTGTTTTCTTAAATCTGTATCTAAATTTTTGTTACTTAACCACTCATTATATTTATCCATATAATTCATTTTACTTCTCCTTCATTATAAATAATTTGCTGGATTTACATAATTTACACCTTTTCTTACCTCAAAGTATAGATTAGGCTCTTTTGTAATACTATCTCTTCCTAACACACCTATAGTCTGACCTTTAGTTACCTTAGCTCCACTTGCAACTCTAACAGATGAAAGATTTCCATATACTGTTATAAAGTCTCCATGGTCTATCATAATTACAGCTCCAAGTCCTTTTAATGAACCAGAATAAAGTACTACTCCACTATCAGAAGCTTTTACTGCCTGTCCCAAACTTCCACGTATTTCTATCCCCTTACTTGTAATACCTTTAGTTTTTTCTTGACCATAAGCTACTACTATACTTCCATTTATAGGCATTATAAACTTACCTGTACCTTTAGGAACAACAACTTCTTTAACTGGTTCTGATTTAGTATTTGTTTCACCACTAGATTGATTTTTCTTAGCAGCTTCAGCTTTCTTTCTAGCTTCTTCAGCCTTTCTTCTTTCTTCTGCTTCTCTTTTCTTAGCGGCTGCTATAATAGCATTTATTTGTTGTTCTAATTTTTTCTTCTCAGCTATTAAATTAGAATTTGTTTTCTCTATTTTTTTGTTTTCATTTTTCAAACTACTTTGTAGATATTGTAAGTTTTTAACAGCCTTATCCTTACTAGATTTAGCCCTTCTTAACTCATCTCTTTTATTTTCTAATTCTAACTTTTTCTTCTCAACTTTTTTTGCTTCTTGTTGAGTTTTATTCTTTAAAAATTCTTCTTGTCTCTTGTGATCTTCTTCTTGTTGCTTATACTTTTCAATTTTTTGTATATTACTTTGATCTTGCTCTAATATTTTTATTAAATCATTAGTTTTCTTTGCAGATTCTGCAGAAAATGAATTCTTCTGAAAAACTTTAGAGTTAAATACCTTATTCCATGTTTTAATCTTGTTAGAATAATCCGTTTTCCCTTCCGTTATTTTTCTACTACTTTCTTCAATTTTCTTTATACTTAAACTAATTTCTTTTTCACTTTTACCTATTTCTTTAAGTAAAGTTACATATTCATTTTCAATAATACTATATTCTTTTTGTAATTTAGAAATTAAAGCATCTAAACCTTGTATTTCTTTTTTAATAGCTGCTTCATCCTTTTTAGCATTATTAATTTTACTATTATTGTTATTAATCTTATTAGTATTATCTTTAACTTGTTTGTCTATTTGATTTATTCTATTCTTATTTTTATCAATATTATCTCCAAAAGCCGCAAAAGATAAAAGAGCAAGAAAAAGCATAATCTTTTTCTTCATATTATTGCTCCTCTCTTAGATCTTGGAAATCTTCCTCTACTACTTCTTCAACTTTTTCTTCTACTACAGGACAATTACATTCTTCTCTTCTAATTTTTTCATAGTATTTTAAATTATAGTATCTATTTAAGAATAAATAATTAATTATGAATACTAAAACTAATGTTATTCCTAAAACAACTAATAATACATATGATTCTTTTTCTAAAGTACTAAATCCTTGAACTGCAGTTATCCCTTTAGCTTTTTCAATTAGATTAACTATTGCTTCTCTAATCTTAACATACATAAAGTAACTTACTCCTCCAGAAATTAATACTGCTAATACTGATTCTAAAAAGAAAGTTGTTTTTATAAATCCTTTAGATTTTCCTTCTAATAAGCTTTCGTGTATTTCTCTTTTTCTTGTTTTAACTGTTAATCCAACTATATTAAATATTATTATTACAGCAAAAACTATTAAGAATATACTTGCATATTTTAAGAAATAGTCTAGTGCTGAACTAAACATTACTGTTTGGTTTACAACTTTTGCTCTTAAATCTATACTTGAAACTTCACTTAATCCACTTAATTTTGTACTTAATTCATCTATATTTACATCTCTTTTTAAATGAACAAAGAATGCATCTTCTAGTGGATTTGCTTCTGAACTTAAGTCAACATTTAATTCTTTTTCTAGAGATTTTAAAGCTACATCTTTTGATACAAATCTTAATGAACTTACTCCATCTAAGTTTAAAACTTTAGCTTGAAGAGCTTGTTTTTCTTCATCATTTAAATCGTTGATGTATAAGATAACTTGGTTAGCCTGTTCTTCCTTTAATCTATATGAATCTGCATTTAATGCACCGAATATATATATATTTATCAATGTAAATATTAATATGAATGTTGTAACAGCTGAAAAGAAAGCTCCCTTTTCCGCTTTAATATTGTCCTTAACCCCTCCGAATAATTTACCTATCATTGTTTTCCTCCTTAAATATTTTCAAGAACTAATTCTACTATTCTTTCAGCTCTTAAACCATATTTGTCTAACATTACATTACCATCAGCACTTTGACCAAACATGTCATTAATTCCATGTTTGATTACTTTAACAGGATGATTTTCAGATAAGTATTCACTTACTGCTCCTCCAAGTCCTCCTATTACAGAGTGTTCTTCTGAAGTTATTACAAACTTACATTCTTTTGCTGCTTTTAAAACAACTTCTTCATCTAACGGTTTAATAGTAGACATATTTATTACTCTAACATTAATTCCTTTTTCTTTTAGTATTTTTTCAGCTTTTAGTGCTTCATTAACAAGTAAACCTGTTGCAATTATTGCAACATCTTCCCCTTCTGTTAATGTAGTAGCCTTACCAATTTTAAACTCATACCCATCTGTATAAATATCTGCAACAGGTAATCTTCCAAGTCTAATATATACAGGACCTTGATATTCTGCTGCAGCAAAAATCATTTTTTCAGTTTCTGTAGCATCTGCAGGTTGTAATACAACCATACCTGGTATTACTCTCATTAAAGCAATATCTTCAACTGATTGATGAGATCCACCATCTTCTCCTAATGAAATCCCGGCATGTGTTGGACATATTTTCACATTTAATTTAGGATAGGCAACTGAATTTCTAATTTGATCATATGCTCTACCTGCTGCAAATATTGCAAATGTAGATGCAAAAGGTACTTTACCTGTAGTGGCTATACCTGCTGCTGTGCCTATCATATTAGCTTCTGCTATACCTAAATTTATATGTCTTTCTGGAAATTCTTGACAAAAGAATGTAGTCATAGTAGATTTTGATAAATCAGCTTCTAAAACTACTACATCTTTATTTACTTTACCTAATTTAACTAATGCTTCTCCGTATGCTTGTCTTGTCGCTTTCATTTTTATCCTCCTACTACTTTAATTCTTCTAAAGCTTTATTTAATTCTTCAAGATTTGGTGCTTTACCATGCCAACCTGCATTATCTTCCATAAATGAAACTCCCTTACCTTTAGAGGTTTTAGCTATTATAACAGTTGGTTTCCCTTTAGTTTCTCTTGCTTCCTTTAAAGCCGCTCTTATTTCATCAAAGCAATGGCCATTAATTTCTATTACATGCCAATTAAATGCTCTATACTTATCTGCAATAGGATTAATAGGCATAACCTTAGACACATTACCATCTATTTGTAAGTCATTTGAATCTAAGAATGCAACTAAATTATCTAATTTAAAGTGAGCTGATGACATAAATGCTTCCCAAATTTGCCCTTCTTGCATTTCACCATCACCAAGTATTACATATACTCTAAAATCATCACCAAAAATTTTAGCAGAAAGGGCCATACCTTGTGCAGCTGATAATCCTTGCCCTAATGAACCTGTAGACATATCTATACCATGTAATTTTTTTAAATCTGGATGACCCTGTAAAGGAGATCCAAATTTTCTTAATTCAGTTATTAAGCTTTTATCTATATATCCTCTTTCCATTAATGTAGCATATACTCCTGGAACTGCATGTCCCTTACTTAATACTAATCTATCTCTATTAGGCATTAATGGATTTTTAGGATCTATGTTCATTTCTTCAAAATAAAGTACTGTTAAAATATCTGCAATTGAAAGTGAACCTCCAGGATGCCCAGATTTCGCGTGGTATATCATTTCCACTATATTTCTTCTAATACGTGTTGAAATCTCTTTTAATTCTTTTTTTCCCATCTCGTCCTCCAATTATATTTCACTCTTTTTTAAAAAATAGCTTAAAAAAGATATGATTAAAAATATTATAGCTATTACTAAAGTTGCTAACACACCTAATTTAGTAGCTCCACCATTTCCTCCTAAAGGTAGTACTAAGGTAGTAGTTACAATTTGAAGTAATAATGCAAGTTTTAAAAATAGTCCTTGTATACCAAACATCATTCCTTCAACACTCACATTATATTTTTCATAAAGTTTTGTTGATATTTCACTAAGCATAGCAGGTGGAAATATGAATGCCGATCCACTTACTCCAGCTCCTACTATAGAAAACATAGTAAAAAATAATAATTTAGATTTTGCACCTAAAAATATTAATCCAAAAGTTCCAAATATTATTAATGCAAGATCAAAAAGCATAATCTTCCTATAATCAAATTTCTTACATAAAGCCTGTGTTATAGGGAAGAAAAGTGCAGAAACCACAAAAAGTATAGTAGTTGGTATACTTGCTGCTTTTTCGCTTTGACCTAATATTACAGTAACATAGTATAATACTGAGTTTCTAATAATATTAAAACCTGAAAAGAAAAAGAAAAAACCTATGAAATATAGCATTATTTCTTTGTTTTTTAAATAAGAGAATGCATCCTTAAAATTAATTTTCTTTGCATCACTATTTTTTTTGACAGCAATCTTATTTTCTTTTAATAATATTACTGAAACTATTACTATAACAGCACTTAAAAATGAAAATCCTGTAACCATAATTCTTATTGCAGTTATGAAATTCATACCTGATTTAATCATATTAGATAATATGACAGGACTTAGAATTAATGGTATTGCTGTAAATACTAATCTAAATACTGATTGTGAAGTAGAAAGGTTTAACCGTTCTTCCTTATTAGTTGCAAGATCCGGTATTAAAGCATTATACGGACCTCCTACTAATGTATAAGCCACAAAGTAGACACTACCTACAAAAGCTAAATAAAGTGTTGTAATTAAAACACTACTTGTTAATGGATAAAAAAAAGCTATCATAGAAAGTGCAAGTGGTATAATCCCAGTTAACATATATATGCTTCTTCTACCTATTTTCGAATTTGAATTATCCGACATATATCCAACTATAGGATCTGCTATCGCATCTACGAATCTCATTATAACAAAAGCTATAGCAAGATATATAGGTGGCATTATTACACTAATACCATAATCTGCAATTGCCTTCTCAGATGGTAAATAAAAATATTGTATCCACTGGTTAAAAATCTGATCTAGCATAAAATATGCAACACCAAGTCCATAAAAAATGTATGTTGCTTTAGTTAATCTCTTTGACATATTTATCTCCTTTTTCCCCCACTGTATATTTTATCATATTTTACTCCAAATTCAAAAAATTTTGTATAGAATCTGTATATTCCCATTTATATTGCAAATAAATTCTAACATGTTGACCTTTCCTAAATACCTTAAATATCGGTTTTACTAAACCATCATCATGACTGCACAAGTCTTTGATTATCTGATATTCCTTATTTATCATATCATAAGGTGTTACATCATCTTTTTCAGATTGAAGTATTAATGTAGGAACCTTACCTAAAACTTTTGAAAGCCTTAATTCATTTAATCTCCCATCTATCTTAAAATTAAATCTTGCAAGTGGAAAACTCATAATTACTGAAGGAATTTTCAGCCCTAAAAACAATGAATGGTGTAATATTGTTTCCTTTATATTTGATACTGGTGAATCTAGTATCATTTTTTCAATATTTATTCCTTTTAAACTTAGTTCTTCAGCATATAGATAAGGAACTAAAGCACTTCCCATACCTCCTTGAGAAAAACCATAAAGAACAAAATCTGTAGTATAAAATTTTTCATTTAACATTATTAGTGTGTTTTTAATATCTTCTGCAAATCTATAACCAAAAGCTGTTTTAGCAATATCTGATTTACCTGAATTCCTTAAATCAGGTAAAAATATATTGTACTTCTCATTAAGTTGCATATCTATAAATAGTTGTAAAAATTTCAAACTAAATACCCTATTATTTTTCCTCCCATGATTAATAACTATTGTTTTTTTTGCTCCATCTACAGGAATATACCAACCATAAAGCTTAATATTACCTGAGCTATATTCAATTTCCTCAAATTCCATATCAAAAGAAAGAGGGGAATATTTTCCACAAATTAACCTATTTTTACTTTTCATTACATCTTTTAAAGACATTTCAAGTGTAACTCTTGGATACTTCTCTATTGCGTTTAAAAGATAACTATCAAATAAAAACATATAATACCTCCTCCTATTTTATATATTTCAAATTTAAAATTTCTTTTTCTTTTGTAAGTATTTCGTAGAAAGCAAAAGCATTTTTTTCTATTTTTATTAACTTATTTGTAATATTCTTTTCTATATCTTTCCAATTTACAAAAACTTTAGGATTATTTAATTCTTTGATATATTTAGCACCTTTTTCATTTACAGAAAGTACTCTTATATACTTTATTTCATCATACAATTTAATATCTTCAGAATCTATATAAAGAATTAAATTAAGCATTATTCTTCTTAGTCTATTAATACTAAAATTTCTACTTTTAAATTTATTAACAAAGTCATAATAATCAGTAGCATCCTTAATATATTTATTCACCCTATTATACATACTATCATTAAAATCATATACTTTTATTAATTCATTCTTTGTTTTAACATTGAAAAGATATTTAAACCATTCAAATATTTTTTCCTCATGATTTCTATATACCCTTTTACTTAGCATGTACAAAGTATTTTTGGGAACAAAATTTGATACCTCATTTATTTCCTTAGATCTTATCATAGTTGCAGAAGCAATATTACCATAACTTACCTCTTCGTTATATCCACTTCCAACCCTCTTTATTCCATAAGGTCTAATATTAAATGAATTTCTTTCAATAGTCCTGATATATGAAAGTGCCAATATATTATTTGACTTATACACATCCCTATATCCATATTCAGCAAGTACCATTTCATGTGATTTAATATATGAATTACCCATTTTAACATAGTTTTTTAACTTATCTAGGTATTCTTTTTTATTTTGTAACCTTATGATGCTATATAGCTTTTCGGTGTTTTCTTCTTCTACTCCAAAAACTTGAATATTACAACCCAATTCATTTAGTATTTTTACAGAAAATTCACCAAAAACATCTGCATTTTGTATAGAATAATAAACAGGTAATTCAACAACTATATCATAACCTTCTAATATAGCAAGTTCTGCCTTCATAAATTTATTTATTATAGAAATTTCACCTCTTTGAACAAAATTACCTGAAATTACAGCTATCTTTATTCTAGGCCTTTGTTTGCTTATCTCATCAATTTGATATTTATGTCCATTATGAAAAGGATTGAATTCTGCAACAACTCCTACAATTTTTTCTTCCATAACACTCCTATTTTCTTAATTTTTTTTCTAAAAATCTCTCCCTATAATAACCTCTATTTATCACTTTCCTAGATTCCATCTCTAAACCATTTTTAAAAGATTCATCCATAATCCAGTTTGGATTTCTAAGTAAGGCCCTACCTACCGCTATTAAATCTATATCAAATTCTCTAATAGCAAGTTCAGCAATATCAAAGCTATCTATTTGACCCACTGATATAACTGGTTTGTTTAAAATTGCTTTCATTTTCTTAGCAAAGTTAAGTTGATATCCTGGATAAAACGAAAGTTCTCCTTCATTTACTGTTCCACCACTACTTACATGAACAATATCAAAACTATCCTTAAAACTTAGTAATGCTTTAGCTAGTTCTTCAGGTAAATATCCATCCTTAGTCCATTCAAATGCTGAAACTCTAATACCCACTACTCCCCTAAACTCTTTTCTTACTTCAACTAATATTTCTTTTAAAAACCTCGTCCTATTTTCAAAGCTTCCTCCATATTCATCATTTCTATCATTTGAAAATTCAGAAAGAAATTGATTAATTAAATATCCATGTGCTGCATGTAATTCTAAATAATCATAACCTGCAAGTTGTGCCCTTCTTGATGCAAGTTTAAAATCATTTATTACATTTAAAATATCTTGTTTATTCATTTTTCTTGGTTTGTTAAAATAATCATTAAATGGAATGTTCGAACTTGATAATATATCTCCATCCTTTATAAGACCCTTTCTTCCAGCATCACCAATCTGTATTCCTATTTTACTACCTAATTTATGAACACTATCAACTAATTTCTTTAACCCCTCAACATGCTCATCCTTCCATATACCTAAATCTTGCGTACTTATTCTACCATCTGCTCTTACCGATGTTACTTCTTGTATTATTAATCCAACATTTCCTATAGCCCTTGCACCATAATGTGCAAAATGAAATTCATTTACGAAACCATTTATAGATTCATATGTATCCATAGGAGGCATCACCACTCTATTTTTTAGTTCTAAATCCCCTAAGTAAAATTTATCTAATAATTCCATATATCCCTACCTTCCTTTATTTATCTTAAGTATAGCATATTTTTACATTTTTTGGTATAATAGAACTGATTGTGAAAGGAGATTTTTTAAAATGGAATATATTTTAGGAATTTACAAAGATGGTAAATTTTTCAAAGAAGTAAAATTAAGAAAAAAACACGATAGATATGTATATAAATGGGCAAGAGTAGAGGTTGCATCATATTTTTTTACTATAACTAGAATTGAAAATGGAAATAAAGAAAATTTCAATATTACCTACAATCATACTAGTCCATTTGCTTCTGAATTTAGAGCTTATGCAGACAGTAAAAGTTCCCCAAAATCTATATCTGGTATACAATCTGGAATAGATATTTTAGTTGAATTTAACCCTCATGATTTTAATTTCTTACTACAAAAAAAGAAGTTCGTGAGATTTAACATAGATATATCAAAATTTGGTATCCATAATCCAAAAATTTTTGAAATATCCGGTGATTTTAATAATTGGTGTCCTGATACAGAACCTATAAATCATATAAAAGACAATTTATATGAAGTGATACTTAATGTAGAAAATGGATTTTATGAATACAAATTCCTTATTGACCATAAATGGTTCCCAGAAAAAAACGAAATATTAGTAGTAGGGGAAAACGGTAATCTATTCCCAAAAGGTGAATTAGGTAATGGTAAATTTGTAAATGAAATTAGCAAGAATATTAATACAGGAAGTAAAATAACTGCGATATTACATGATATTAATAAGTTAATATATTTCAATAAAATTACTGAAAAAGAATTTGAAATCAGTATAAGAACTCAAATGTCTGATGTAGAAAGACTATATATCTCTGTAGTTCCTTATACTAAAGAAGGAAAAGGATTAAATAGAATATATGAGCTTGAAAGATACATAGACTATACTAATTCTTTTGACTACTTCAAAAGAATATTAACATTTAAGGAAGATATAGAAAGCTTCGAATATTTCTTCATACTTGAAGATGGAGGAGTTAAAAACTACTATGGAATTAATGGATTAGAAGAAGAATTAACAGAATCTTTTATTTACTCTAAAGAAGAAAATGAAAACATATTCTATATACCTTATTGGACTAGAGAAGCTATATGGTACAACATATTCCCTGATAGATTCTACAATGGTGATATGTATAATGACCCTATTTTCAATGAATTTGGACCTGAAAAATTCAAAAAAAATCTTAACTATGAAAGCAAATTCATTAAAGATTATAGATGGAATAAAAATGAATTTGCATTAGAATTCGAAAGAAATAGATGGTGTTCAGATTTTAGTGAAAGAACTAATTGGGAAGTTCATATGGAATCAAACATTAATTACTCTTTAAAATATGCAAGAATGTTTGGTGGAGATTTAAAAGGTATTAAAGAGAAAATCCCATACCTTAAAAAGTTAGGAATAAATGCAGTATGGTTAAATCCAGTATTTTATTCATTCCAAAACCATAAATATGGTGCAAATGATTTTAGACATATATCACCAGATTTTGGTACTATTAGAACTAGTGGTAAATTACATAATGTATATATTAATCCAGAAAACAAGTATGGTAATAAGAGTTATCTAGATGTTCTTGGAAAAGAAAGTGTTAATAATTCAGAGCTCGAATTATTAGAAGTTAGTTTAACAGGAGAAAATAAAGGCAAAAATGGATATCTTGAAACTGATGATCCAAGCAGCTGGGTTTGGACAGAATCTGATTTAATTATGGTAGATTTAATTAAGGAATTACATAAAAATGGTATTAGAGTAATATTTGATGCTGTTTTTAACCATAGTAGTAACTATAACTTTGCATTTAATTTAGCTCTTGCTGAAGGCAAGGATTCTAAATATGCAAATTGGTATAAGTTCACAGATTATAAAAACTATAGCAAAGTAAAAGATGAAATGTCAGAAGAAGAAGCATACAATATTGTAAACCTAAATAGAAAAAATTTAAAATACAATGGTTGGGCTGGATTTGATACTTTACCTGTATTTGATAGTTTTAATGAAGAATGGAAAGATTACATATTCAATATTACTAGAAAATGGATGTTAGGTCCTGATGGTAAAGAACATTCTAATTGGCAAGAAGATGATGGTATAGATGGTTGGAGACTTGATGTTCCAAATAATTTAGAAAATCAAATGTTCTGGAAAGAATGGAGACAAGTTGTTAAAAATTGTAAAAAAGAAGCATACATTACTGCAGAACTTTGGTCTAATGCTGGAGATGATATTAATTCTGGGGATAAATTTGATGCTGTAATGAACTATGAATGGTTAAAAGCTGTAATAGGTTACTTTATTAATCAAGGAAATAATTTTGATGATAGTTACAAACTAAGTGCCGAACAATTTTTCTTAGAGTTAAGAGAGAAAAGAACATGGTATCCATTACAAGCTGTACAGGCTTGTCAAAACCTTAATGGTTCTCATGATACTGATAGACTGTACTCTAGAATAGTCAATGATAGAATAGGTAGAAATCTAGAAGAAGGTAAACAATATGAAAAGGGATATAATATTATTAGACCTGACCTTGCTGGAAATTATCATCCTAACACAACTATAGATTGGAAAAACAGCCATATCAAACCAAAAGATGTTTTAAAATTAATTTCTATATTCCAAATGACATACATAGGTGCCCCTATGCTTTATTATGGAGATGAAGTTGGAATGTGGGGTGCAACAGACCCTTATTGTAGAAAACCTATGCTTTGGGATGAATTTTGGTACGATGATGAAAGAAATACTTCATATATTAATAACGGTGAAGTATACTCTCAAAAACCAGATATGGAGCTTTTTGAATGGTATAGAAAAATTATTAAAATACGTAAAGAGCATAAATCTTTAGTTTACGGTAGAATCAAACCAATATATTTCAATAACGAAAAAGATATTATTGCTTATGAAAGATACGATAAAGATGAAAGTATAATAGTTGTATTAAATAATAGTTTTGAAAACCATAGCAATATTACTATAACTTCATTCCATAATTCTAAAACTTACTTAGATTTATTATCAGGTAAGAAAATTAAGAGTGATATAAATGGGAAAATGAAATTTGATATTAAAGCAAAAAAAGGATATATATTCTATCTACCTAAAAAGGATAAGGAATAAAAAATCAAAAAATAATGGGAATAGAAGATATACCAATAAACTCGACACAGAAATGTTAAAAGTTTGGAGGTACATTTTTCCTGACTTTGTCAATTGATTGATATATAAAGAGCTGTAAGTCCTTAAAATAAAGGGTTACAGCTTTTGTTACTTATCTAGTTGCATATATACAAATTATATTTTTTCAATTTACAGACTTATTTCAATACTCTCCAAATTCTTATTTTACCACATCAAACTTCAAAGCAAAAAGTGCTCTAAATCTTTTATTGTATTCTATAGACGAGTCTATATTTAATCTTGATAAATCAAAATTTACCCCAAGCTTTACCCTAGGATTAAATGTCTTATAGTCTGTATCAAATCCTATACTTGAATAAAGTTTTTTATACTTTAAGTTTATATCTAAACTAGTATTTAAAACACTACCATCTATAATATTTCTAACACCTACAATATCTCTATATCCATAATCTAAATTAAAGGATTGTAAATATTTTCCATTTTCTATCTTATTATTTAATTTTAATAATAGTTTATGGTCATCTCTAATTCTACTATCTAAACCTATAGAAAAATTATGTATACTATCTCTTCTACTTAATACATCTTCTACATATGATCTTCTATCTATATATGAATATGAACTTATTAAATCAATAGTTTTATTTATCTTTCTATCAACCTTTATTTCATATCTATTACTTAGTCCCGATATATCATATATATTCTCATTATCTGTAATTATACTTCTTAAATATCTTGTATTACTATATTTTAGATATATCTTATTATTCTTTATTGGAAATGATAAATTAATATCTAAATT